>CAYXGO010000203.1:0-3031 GCA_964464575.1 uncultured Pseudomonas sp.
ATAAGCTTGCAGGCGTGCCACGACTTCGCTGATACCAATCGCATCCATATAGCGGAACGGGCCGCCACGGAACGGTGGAAAGCCGATGCCGAAGATAGCACCAATATCACCATCGCGCGGACAGCGAATAATGCCATCGGCCAAGCAATAGGCGGCCTCGTTGAGCATTAACAATACCGTACGTTGGGCAATTTCAGCACCCGCCAACTGGCCGTTGAGTTCTACCCCAAGCAGCTTGTAGACGCTGTCATCGACCTTTTTACCAGCTGCTTTAGCGCTGTAGAGGTAAAAACCTTTGCCGTTTTTCTTACCTTTGCGATCATCGTCAAGCAGTTTGGCAAAGGCTTCTGGCGCGCGGAAACGATCGCCAAAGGCGTTGGCTAAAATCGGTGCTACTTTGGCGGCCACATCGATACCTACTTCGTCCATCAGCTTCATAGGTCCAACTGGGAAACCAAACTTAACCATGGCTTTATCAACCACCTCAATCGGTTCTCCACCCAGAACTAAGCGGGCCGCTTCATTCATATACGGCGCTAAAATGCGGTTGACATAGAAGCCCGCCCCATCTTTGACCACGATCGGTGTTTTGCCCTGGCGCTTGGCTAGCGCCACCGTGGTAGCGATAGTTTGTGGCGAGGTACCGGCATGGGTGATAATTTCCGCCAGTGGCATTTTGTCTACCGGCGAGAAATAATGTAAACCGATGACATTTTCTGGCCGCGCTGCTTTTGCGGCAATATCGGTAATCGGTAAGCTGGAGGTGTTGGTGGCAAAAATGGTGTGCTTGCCACAGACATTCTCAATATCGGCGACCATTTGCTGTTTCAGCGCTAAATCTTCAAACACTGCCTCAATCACCACATCAGCCCGCTCAAAGCCACTATAGTCGAGGCTACCACTTAACCGCAGCATGGTCTTTTCAAGCTCAGCACGACGCATGTGGCGACGCTTCACTTTCTTGTTGAGTAGGTCATAGGTGTATTTCAGCGCGTGCGCTATGCCCTGCTCGCGAATATCTTTGATACGCGCTGGAATACCGGCTTTAGCTGCGGTAACAAAGGCAATACCACCACCCATCAAGCCACCGCCCAAAATTCCTACGCGTTCCACTTTGGCCGGTTTGACATCACCTGCCCCAGTTTCTTTTTTCATGTCCGTGGTAGCAAAGAAGATATTCCGTAGCTGCTTGGACTCAGGGGTCATAGCCAGTTCAGCAAAGGCCCGTGCCTCATACTCTAAACCTGCCTGAAAGCCATTGGCAGCGCCATAGGCAATGCTATCGATAATCTTATCAATGGCTGGATAGTTACCCTTAGCTTTGGCTTGTGCCTGCTTACGGGCGGTATTAAAAATAAACGAACGGCCAAACGGCGTGCGCTCGAGCAGCTTATTGAGCAGGCTTAAACGAACTTTTTTCACCCGTGGCTTGCTGCTAAGCGCTAATTTCACCGCGGCATCGAGCAAGATACTGGCCGGTACCACGTCATCAACAATACCGAGTTTCTTCGCTTGGGCCGGGCGCAACTGCTTACCCGTCAGAATAATCGGCAGTGCTGCTTGTAAACCAATCAAACGCGGCAGCCGCTGAGTACCACTGGAGCCCGGCAACAAGCCAAGCTGTACTTCTGGTAGGCCGAAAATGGTTTTGCCCGAATCGCTACTAACGCGGTAGTGACACGACATCGCCAGCTCTAAACCACCGCCCAAACACACCCCGTCAATAGCGGCAACGACTGGGATCTGCAGCTGCTCAATACGGTCAAACATAGCCTGGCCTTGGCGCGCGACACTCTCGGTATCGGCTGCGGTTTCAAACTGATCAATCATGCTGATATCAGCCCCAGCTACGAACGAACCGGGTTTATCGCTCATTAAAACCAAACCTTTCAGATCACGACGCTGTTCCAGCTGATTCAATGCGCGCGTGACATCGTCGGCAAAGCTCATTTTTAAGGTGTTCATCGACTCACCAGGTACATCAATATGGAGTACCGCAACTAAGTCATCACGCACTTCGAGGGTAAAGGCTGGTTGTGTTGGCATGTTATCGCTCATTAGTTACTCTCCAAAATCATCGCCGCACCTAAACCACCGGCCGCACAGGCTGTGGTCAACGCTGTACCGCCACCGCGACGGCGTAATTCACGCAAGGTTTGGGTAATCAAACGCGCACCAGTGGCGGCAAATGGATGACCATACGCCAACGAGCCACCTAACACGTTAAATTTGTCCATATCAATCTCGCCAATGGCGTGACTGCGATTCAAATGCTGCTCAGCAAAACGTTTACTAGCAAACATTTTTACGTTGGCCAACGCCTGTGCCGCAAACGCCTCATGCATTTCAATCAGATCTAAATCAGCGAGCTGCATGCCCGCGCGCTCTAACGCCAACGGCGTGGCATACGATGGCCCCATCAGCATGTCCTGATGCACATCAATAGCGGTAAAAGCATAGCTACGCACGTAGCCCAGCACCTCGTAGCCTAACGCTTTAGCTTTACTCTCGGTCATCAGTAACAAGGCTGCCGCACCGTCGGTCAGCGCGGTGGAATTAGCCGCAGTCACTGAGCCATGCTTGCGGTCAAACACTGGCTTCAATTTGGCATAACCTTCGAGCTTGCTGTCGCTGCGAATGGTGTTGTCGCGGCGTAAAAAATCTTTAAATGGCTCGGCATAAGCGGTCATGACTTCATCGTCCAATTTGCCGTCTTCCCAGGCGGCATGGGCCAGCGTGTGAGAACGGTGCGCTAAGGCATCTTGATCAGCACGACTAATGCCATGAGTTTTAGCCATTTGCTCAGCGGTATCGCCCATGCTCAAGCCGGTACTGTACTCGGCAATAGCCGGTGGCACCGGCAACAGATCCTTCAGCCGCAAACGGCGGAAAATTGCCAAGCGCTGGCCAAAACTACGGGCTTTGTTAAGGTCAACCAAGGCATGGGCAAGCGCCCGTGATACCCCAATCGGCAGCACCGATGATGAATCTGCACCACCTGCAATAGCTACGCTGATGTTGCCCGCCAGCA
>CAYXGO010000204.1:0-3024 GCA_964464575.1 uncultured Pseudomonas sp.
ATGATCTCACTGAGTTAACCGAGCTATTACAACGTCAACAGGTCGAGCACATAGGTCATGTTGATGCAGCGCGATTCTTGTGGCCTATTAACCGTGCTCAAGCTCGCCACTTGCTACACTTTTTTGTCACCGAACTACTGCCTGATTTCGGCCGCTATCAAGATGCTATGACCGAGCGCGGTTGGTCACTCTTTCATGCCCGCTTGTCGTTTTCACTGAATAGTAAAATTCTCAGCCCACGGGAAGTGGTCGAGGCAGCCATCGGTGCTTGGCAGCAGCACCCTGAGCGTATCGACATGGCTCAAATAGAGGGTTTTGTGCGCCAAATCATTGGCTGGCGCGAGTTCATCCGCGCCATGTATTGGCACAATATGCCAAGTTATCGCAGCATGAATTACTTTGACCACCAGCGGCCGCTGCCAGACTTCTATTGGCATGGCAATACCAAGATGCGCTGTTTGCAGCACAGTATTCAACAGTCGTTGGACTATGCCTACGCACATCACATTCAACGGCTTATGATCACGGGTAATTTCGCCCTGCTGGCTGGTGTGCATCCAGATGCTGTAGATGAGTGGTACTTGGGTATCTACATTGATGCATTGGAATGGGTTGAATTGCCGAACACGCGAGGTATGAGTCAATTTGCCGATGGCGGTTTGCTAGCCACCAAACCGTATATTTCCAGTGGTGCCTATATTCATAAAATGTCTGATTACTGCGGCTCGTGTCATTATAACGTACAACAAAAAACAGGCCCGCAGGCCTGTCCTTTTAATAGCTTGTATTGGCATTTTATTGACCAACACTTTGAGCGGCTGAAGCACAACCCGCGTATGGCGCTAATCACCAAGCAATGGCAACAACGCAGCGACGCTGATCGTAACAGCCTGCTGGCGCAAGCGCGCGATTACCTCGCCCGCTTGGACCAGCTATAAAGCTTATGACTGGAAGCGACGACCACCGCGTGGTTTATCACCACCACGACCACCGGCTTTAAACGGCGGACGCTCACCAGCGCGTGCTGGACGGTCACTGCGCTCAGCGCGTTCACCACGATCAGTGCGTGGCGGTTTACGGCTAATCACTTCGTTGTTAGCGAGGGTTAAATCCATCTGCATTTGACGCACTCGCGCACGTTGCAAAATTTTCACCACGCCAGCCGGCATGCCTTTCGGTAACTGCACTAAGCTATGAGTATCAAACAACTGGATTTGACCAATATAACGGCTATCCATCTCGGCTTCATTGGCAATGGCGCCAACGATATCTTGCGGACGCGCGCCATGCTCACGGCCCACTTGAATGCGATAGGTATCAAATTCAATTTGTGCTTCACGGCTTTCACGACCAGCACGTACTGGGCGGTCACCACGTTTGTCAGGGCGTGCATTACTACGCTCGCCACGATCAGCACGCGGGTTACGCTCAGCGCGCTCAGCAAATTTGCGTGGCGCTGGATCATCAGCCACGATCAGCGGACGACGATTATTCTGTTGTGCCAACAAGGCCGCAGCAATTTGCACCGGCGACAGTTCAGTTTGAGCTTGAATTTGCGCCAAAATTTCAGTCAAAGCAGTCAAATCTTGCTCAGCGACTGTTTGCTGAATAACTTGCTGCAATTTCTGTTGACGGTGTAAACCTAAATCACGACCCGTCGGCACTTCAAAGAATTCAATGGTACCGTTAGTCAAACGCTCATAATGACGCAGTAAATGACGCTCACGAGTACGGAAGAACAAGATAGCCTCACCGCTACGACCAGCACGACCAGTACGGCCAATGCGGTGTACATAAGACTCCATATCGCCCGGTAAATCATAGTTCACTACGTGGGTGATTTCTGGCACGTCAAGACCACGAGCAACCACGTCGGTGGCAACCAAGATCTCAATATGGCCGCTACGCAACTGGCTCACTGTTTGCTCACGCTGTGCTTGGTTCAAATCGCCACTCAATGGTGATGCTTTGAAACCAGAAGCCTGCAATTGCTCGGTCACTTCCATAGTATCTTGACGGGTACGCACGAAAATCAATACGCGCTGATAATCCATAGTTTCAAGAATACGGCACAGCGCTTGAATTTTACTCAGGCCACGAACTTCCCAGGCGCGCTGACGAATGCTGGCTTTTTCTTTGGCGATAGCAGCAATTTGGATATTCAGTGGTTGCTCACCCTGCTCGTTGACCAAGAAAGTTTTCGCTAACTTACGAATAGCCGGTGGCATGGTAGCCGAAAACAGTGCACGCATAGAGGTTGCTGGCACCGCTTTCATGATGGTTTCGATATCTTCAATAAAGCCCATGTTCAACATTTCGTCGGCTTCATCAAGCACCGCTAAACGTAGAGCATTCAGCTGTAACACGCCCTTGTTGAGCAAGTCCAACAAGCGACCTGGGGTACCTACAACTACCTGGGCGCCGCCACGTAAGGCTTTGATCTGCGGGCCAAACGCTGAGCCACCGTAAACGGTCGCCACTTCAAGACCACGAATTTGGCTAGCAAACTCGGTGATCGCTTCAGCAACTTGCAAGGCCAATTCGCGGGTTGGGGCAACCACCAACATTTGCGTTTGGCGTAATTTGGCGTCAATTAAACTTAAACCAGGCAAACCAAAGGCCGCCGTTTTACCGGTACCAGTTTGCGCTTCGCCCAAGACATTTTTGCCAGCCATTAATGCTGGAATAGCTTGAATTTGGATAGGTGTAGGGATAGTGAAATTCATTGCTTCGAGTTGTTTTAACACGACAGCAGGCAGGGCCAAATCGGCAAAGGTTTGGCCAGTCATTACTTCAGACATATTGTTCTCGCATAATTCTGTAGAGCATATAAAGGGGAAGATACGCCTGGCTACAGAACACGATGAACACTCTGGCAGGATTTAGGCGCCGTTTACCCCAGCGATTCAGGGGTAAGGCCGCTCCCATCAATAGCGGTAATGACCCTGAGGACGCGCATTTTATAACAAATGTATATGGATGGCAAGCAGTGCGTTGCTCTGCTAGGCTAACGGCTCAACCATC
>CAYXGO010000205.1:0-2479 GCA_964464575.1 uncultured Pseudomonas sp.
ACAAGCTGGGGCCAAGCTGATTATTACTATTGATTGTGGCACGACCGATAACGAAGCAGTAGATCGTGCTCATGAGTTGGGGGTCGATGTCATTATTACGGATCACCATGAACCAGGTGAAACGCTTCCAGCCGCGGTAGCGGTAGTGAACCCTAAGTTGGGTACGTATCCATTTCCAGATTTGTGTGGCGCTGCTGTGGCTTTTAAGTTGGCTCAAGCGATGTTACTTATGGGCAACCATTCGCTACCGACCGGACACGAAAAATGGTGGCTTGATATGGTCGGCTTAGCCACCATTGCAGACATGGTGCCGCTGGTGGGAGAGAATCGCGTGTTTGCTCACTATGGACTCAAGGTACTTCGCAAATCGCGACGACCGGGCCTTCAGCAACTCCTCCAAAAAGCCAAAGCCAATCAGCGGTATCTGACCGAAGATGATATTGGTTTTACGATTGGACCGCGTATCAATGCCGCCTCGCGGATGGATGCGCCTGAGCAGGCCTTTGCGCTGTTGACGACGCAAGATATTACACTGGCTGGTACGCAAGTGACACTACTTGAGAAACTCAATACCGAGCGAAAATCAGCGGTAGCACAAATCACCAAAGAACTGCATCAGTGGGTGGAATCCCTCGATGAACTGCCAGATGTGTTAGTGCATGGTAATCCTTTATGGCGACCTGCATTAGTGGGGTTGGCAGCCAATAAATTAGCGACTGAGCATGGTCGACCAGTTTTTTTGTGGGGTCGTGATGGTAATGGTGCGTACAAAGGCTCGTGCCGTTCTGGTGGCGGGGTAAGTGTCGTCACCCTCATGCGAGAAGCAGACGAAGCATTCTTGGAGCATGGCGGTCACCATATGTCAGGTGGATTTTCGATTCGTGATGAAGCGGTGTTTACCGTGCCGCAGTTACTCAACGAAGCGTACCGTGCGCTCGGTACGGCAGCGCGCATCGAAGAAGATGTCGTCGTTGATGGAGCAATTTCTCTCGAAGCGGTGTTTGGTCCATTGCGCCGCGAATTGCAACAGTTGGCACCGTTTGGTACCGGTAACCCGAAGCCACTGTTTGCTTTTCATAATGTGACACCAGCTGAAGTGTCGTTATTTGGTAAGCAAAAAGAACACCTGAAGCTGCGCTTTGACACAGCTCAAGGTGCGCTCGAGGCAATTGCGTTTTTTGCGGCTGACGCCGGTTTTCGGACGTTGCCTGAAGCGGGACAACCCCTAGTATTACTGGCTCATATCGAAGAATCATACTTTATGGGTCGTCATCAAACGCGCCTGAGAATTATTGATTTTAAAGTGTAATCTTTGCGCCGCCTCGTAACTTCCGTTATGATGCATAGATGAAAACTATTACCTGCTATATACGTGGAGGTTCGCGCGGTAACCCTGGTCCCTCGGCGGCCGGCGTGTCTATAATGGATGGTGAGCAGGTGATTAAGGAGGTGTCACAAAAAATTGGTAACGCCAACGCGACGTATGCTGAGTATCATGCGGTGATGTTAGCGCTGCAAACGCTGCAAGATATCCATGGTGATGATACGCAGACGACTGCCTTCGAGATTAAACTTGATAACGAGCTCGTTAAAAAGCAGCTCAATAGTGAAGCTGAAATCAATGATCCTGGTCTCGTACCAATGTTTATTGAAATACATAATATGCGCGTCTCCCGCTTTCCGCATTTGACCATAACCCTGGTAGCGACTGATGTTAATACTGCAGCAGCTCAGCTGGTGGATGCGGCGCTGTGTTTTAATAGAGGTATGCGTAGTCTGGTGTTCTATGCTGCAGTACTTGCGATTGTGGTTGGTATTGCACTACAGACAATCTGGCCGATATCGTTACCGGCACTACTTTGGTGTGCAGTGCTTGGTGGAGCGATAGCGCTACTCTGGTGGCGTCGTGCTCCCTCAGTGGCGCTCGGTCTCGTGGTCGTGGTGGGCGCGTGTATGCTTGGTGTACTGCGTATGGAGCTGGTGTATCACCAAGAACGTGATCGTACGGTACTTACGGGGGTAGGTGAGGCGGTCACTCTCACTGGTGTGGTGGTAGCGGAGCCTGATGTCCGGTCGCGTACCACACGATTGGTGGTAGCGGTGGATGATGTCCGGGTGGTGGTATCGACCGATCGTTATGCGGCTGTAGCGTACGGTGACGTAGTTACCGTAACCGGCACACTCAAGCTACCCGAAACCTTTGCTACTGATTTGGGTCGAGAATTTAATTATCCCGGCTATTTACGCGCGCAAGGTATTACCTACCAAATCTCATTTGCAGACGTCACAGTACAGCGTGGCGGTGAAGGTTCAGTAATTATCAGTTCCCTCCTCCGAGTGAAGCATGCCTTTATGCAGCTACTAGAAGTAGTCATACCAGAACCAAACGTCGCATTAGGGGAGGGGTTGCTACTGGGTGTGAAGCAGGCGTTGGGTGAAGAGCTGGAGACTGCGTTCCGCAAGACTGGCATTATTCATA
>CAYXGO010000205.1:2518-3024 GCA_964464575.1 uncultured Pseudomonas sp.
TGACAACGATACTCGCTTTTTTCTTTTCGTTAACTACGCGCACCATTATTGGTGTGGTGGCTATCGTACTGTTTGCGTTACTCGTGGGCTTGTCGGCCACTGTGGTGCGGGCAAGCATTATGGCGGTCTTAGTGCTGTTGGCGCCTGTGCTTGGTCGTCAATACAACGTCTTGCGCGCCTTATGTTTTGCGGGAGTAGTCATGCTGCTACTCAATCCGTATCTCTTATTGTACGACGTTGGATTTCAGCTTTCGTTTATGGCGACGCTTGGTCTCATTGTGGTAGCGCCACACTTTGAGACGATGCTCATGCAGGCGCCGAGTATGCTGAAGGTCAAAGAATTTATGATTGCAACAGTCGCAACTCAAATTGCTGTTGCACCACTCCTTCTGTACCAGATTGGTGAATTATCCATTGTGTCCGTGGTGGTGAATATGTTGGTGCTGCCGATGGTGGCAGTCGCTATGCTGTGCACGTTTGTGACCGGTGTCGTCGCTGCTGTGTCT
>CAYXGO010000206.1:0-3022 GCA_964464575.1 uncultured Pseudomonas sp.
GGGGATAAGTGAGTGTTACAATTTGTTCAGCATAAGAAGGGTCGGTTAATATTTCTTGGTAACCGGTCATGGCGGTGTTAAAAACCACCTCTCCGACTGCAACACCCGTGGCGCCAATCGCCGTACCGTGGAACACCGTCCCATCTGCCAGTGCCAAAATGGCAACCCGTGCAGACTGGCTCGCTAGAATACTCAAGGCCAACCTCCGTACATAAAAAAACGGGTGAATCAGCACTGACTTCCCCGTTGATTACCTTGCACCAGTGTGCTCAATTTTCGAGCTCTGGAGTGCGCGTTTTAGCTTGCCGAATTGTCTTGGCAAATTCTCGGTATTTTACAGAAATGGTGGCTTTTCGTCTATCAAAAATTGGCGCTAAAATTCACTCTCGGTGGTGTTGCAAAAGTCGCTCAAAAGTAGCACTTAAATCCAACATATCAGCCATACGATAGTACCCTGTGGTTTGCGTCACCAGCCACTGAGCTGCCTGCACTGCACCATCGGCAAACACCCGCCGATCAGTGACCTTATGAGTCAATTCGACACGCTCGCCAGCTTGCGCTAATAACACCGTATGCTCACCGATGATATCGCCAGCACGAACACTGGCAAAGCCAATACTTCCGGGCGCTCGTTCACCATCACTACGAATACCGGCCGATAGTTGTGCCAAGCTACTATTGCGACCACGAGCCGCGCTGTCGCCTAAAATAATCGCCGTACCCGAGGGCGCGTCGCGCTTATGGCGGTGGTGTGACTCAATAATTTCGATATCAGCATCGGCCAAGGCGGCACTGGCGAGTTCAGTCAATTGTTGCAACAAGGCCACGCCGACGCTGGTATTAGCTGCATACAACAGCGCAATATGCTGGGCACTTTGGCGCATTAATGGCTGCTGCTCTGCACTCAAACCAGTGGTACAGACGACGATTGGAGTACCCTGTTGCGTTGCGAGCGCTAAATTATCAGCTAAAGCGCTTGGCAACGAGAAATCGATCCATACATCGACTTGTCGCGCGACTAACTGATCGCGGCTTTGATAACGCAGTTCTGCCGTTATCGTCTGCCCAAGCTGCGCCGACTGCGTGCTCACCACTGCCGCGCCAAGGCGCAACTGCGGGTGTTTGCTAATCGCTTCAATAACGGCTTGACCCATGCGCCCACTGGCACCGAGTACACCAATTTTCATGCTGTTTCCTTGTTCTGCTTATCGACCACTAAGGCTACCGCCATGTCACCGGTGACATTGGTCATGGTGCGGATCATATCAATAATACGGTCCACGGCGGCAATAAAGGCAATGCCCTCAAGCGGCAGGCCTACCGTGCTTAAGGTCACCGTGAGCATCACCATAGCCGTTCCTGGTACACCCGCTGTGCCTACCGACGCTAAGGTGGCCGTTAGAGTAATCAACACATAGTCGAACCAATCCAACGGGATACCGTAGAGTTGCGCAATAAAGATAGCAGCAATTGCCGGATAGATGCCACCACAACCATCCATATTGATGGTTGCACCCAACGGTAATACGAAACCAGCGGTGGACGACTTGACCCCGAGCTTCTCGGTAACCGCCTGATGTGCTGCTGGCAAGGTGCCATAGCTGCTACAGGTGGTATACGCCACTAACTGAGCACTGAATACACTCTTGAAGAACAGCCAGGGCGATATGCCGCCAACAAAACGTACCATGCTGCCGTACACCAACAGAATGTGAATAATACAGGCCAGATAAATGGCACCAATAAAAGAAGCCAGCGGCAATAACGCGGTTAATCCAAAGTGTCCTACCACCCATGCCATCAGTCCAAGCACACCAATAGGGGTTAGTTCTAACACCATTTTGGTGATGCGATACATCACCTGGGTAGCGGCTTGAATGGCATCGCCAAACGGCTTGGCGGCGTCGCCAACCTGACGAATAGCAATGCCGATCAGTGCCGCAAATACCACTATTTGCAGCACTTTACCTTCTGCCATAGCGGCGAATGGATTACTTGGAATAAAGTTGAGCAATACCTCGACTGGGGTCGGAACGACTTTCGCCTGATAATCCGCCTGCGCGACCAGATCAGCCTGCGGTGCGATGTTTAAGGTGCTGCCAATAATCAAACCAATAATACTGGCGAGCACCGCCGTCAGTAAAAACCAACCAATGGTTTTGGCACCTAAAGCGGCCACACCTTGCTGGCCATTTAACTGCAGAATAGCACTGACAATGGCGCAGAAAATTAATGGCGCCACAATCATACTAATGGCTTTAATAAACAGCGTACCCAATGGCCGCAGCTGTTGCGCGAATTCAGCGTCGACCAGGCCGATCACAATACCCAGCACAAAGGCACCAAGCACACGCTGCCAAAACGGAATAGCAAACCAGGTTGCAAACATAAACGGCTCAATCTCGTTAAAAAAACACCTACTTTAGCGAAAGTAGGCGTTGGATGATTAGTCTGATTGAGTATGAGATATAACTAAAACTAGATCAGTTTTGCCTAGCGCACACAATTGGGCCGCTTACCTTGCGCACGGGCTTGCTGATAGCGTGCATAAACTTGATTGGTGTAAGCGGTGAGTGCGGCAATGCGGCTACTCGAGGTAGGATGGGTGGACAACCACTCTGGCACCGAATTGGGGTTTGCTGCAGCCATATTACGCCATAGATTGGCTGCTCCGTTCGGGTCAAAGCCGGCGGCAATCATATAATCTACACCGAGCTGATCGGATTCACTCTCGTGCACCCGCGAAAACGGTAAGATTCCACCTATTTGCACACCTAAACCCAAGGCCATCATGGCGACTGCCGCCGAGCCTTCATCAAGCTCACTATAGGCCAGCGCGCCACCCACTTGTAAAGCCAGACCAGCACCCACTTGCGCAGTCATCCGCTCATTACTGTGCTCGGCAATAACATGGCCAATTTCATGCCCTATCACCGCGGCTAATTCATGTTGATTTTCAGCAACATCCAGTAAACCGGTATACACACCAATTTTTTCACCGGGCAAGGCAAAGGCATTGACT
>CAYXGO010000207.1:0-3016 GCA_964464575.1 uncultured Pseudomonas sp.
AAACGTTGCCATGCCGCAACTGATTGCCGGTGTTAGCCAGCGTCAGGCGCAGCAGCATGCCGCAGAAATGCTAACCTTTGTTGGTTTAGAACAGCGAGCCAGCCATCGTCCGGCTGAATTATCGGGTGGCGAGCGGCAACGGGTAGCGATCGCCCGCGCCTTAGTCAATAAACCGCAAGTGGTGCTCGCCGATGAGCCGACCGGTAATCTTGATGCGAAAACTGCAGAGCAAATCTATGCGTTGCTTAAAGGTTTGAACCAGGAATTAGGCACGGCGTTTATTATCGTCACCCATGACCAGCAATTGGCGCAGCAGTTACCGCGGGTGATGCACTTGCAGCAAGGGCAATTGCAGCCGCAGCAGCATGAGTCGCCAGTATGTTAGCGCGGCTAAAGCTAACTTGGAGTTTGGCACGTCGTTTTCGCGCAGGGCGTGAACGTAGCGGCTTTTTGTCTTTTATTTCAGCCTCATCAACGCTTGGTATTGCGCTGGGTTGTAGCGCGTTTATCGCTGGGTTAAGCGTTATGAATGGTTTTGCCGATGTGTTGCAACAACGCTTTCTAAGCCTAGTGCCGCAGGTTGAGTTACGCGCTGTAAGCGGTACCTTGCAGCAGCCGCAGCAACTACTCGAACTGGCTGCAGCTCATCCGGAGGTGGTGTCAGCGCGGCCGGTCATACGCACTCAGGCGATGATTCAGCAAGGCACACGCTTTACCGCGGTGCAGATCAACGGTGTCGCAATTGCACAACCACAAGCGATCGAAAACTATTTATCAGAGGCAGCGTGGGGCGCCTTACAACAACCTCGGACTGTGGTGATTGGTAGTGGCTTAGCACGCTCGCTGGGTCTGGCTGTGAACGATGTGATCACGATCTTAGTCGCGGATAATAATAGTTTCCGGCAACCGCGTCGCCAAGCACTCACGGTGGTTGGGATCTTTCATTTTGGTGGTACGGTGGATCATTATTTTGCCTACACCTCACTTGATACAGCGCGTGAATTACTGCATATCGAGAGTGGAGTAAGCGCTATCGAAATTCAAATCAGCGATATTTTTAATGCCCCACAAGTTGCCGCAAGCATCGGCCAACAAAGTCGCGAATACTTGTATCTCGATCACTGGATGCGCAGTCACGGTCATTTATACCGAGATATTCAGTTAGTGCGGTTGATTATGTATGTGGTACTGGTGCTGGTATTAGCCGTTGCCTGCTTTAACATTGTGTCAACGCTGATTATGACGGTGCAAGAAAAGCTACGTCATATCGGCATATTGCGTACCATGGGCTTACGGCGCGCGCAGATGATGCAAGTATTCGTCTGGCAGGGTATACAGAACGGCGTTTTAGGGGTGCTGCTCGGAGTTATCGGTGGCGTGTTACTGAGTATCAGTATTCCGCAATTGTTGGGTTGGCTGCAGCAACTGACTGGCAATAGCGTGCTCGCCGGCGATGTATACTTTGTTGACAGTATACCGGCACGGTTGGCGTGGTTGGATGTGGTGATGGTAGCGGCCGCGGCAATGCTGATGAGTAGTCTTGCCACCTTGTATCCAGCTTGGCGTGCTGGCAATTTAGCAGTGATTGAGGCGTTGGAATAACGCCTTAGTCGTTGTCACGCTTAGGTTTGTCGTGATTTTTGTCACGCTGTTCAAGGCGCTGTTTCAATGCTGTCAACATCCGAGCGTTACGAGCCCGCCATGCCGTCACGACAGATTGGCGCCATAGTAGACTGATGCTGAAATAACCCACAATACAGGCGATGGTGCCCAAAATTAAACAACCGAGCAAAAATGCTGGGCCAATGGTTGAGATGCTCTCGGCCAGCCATTGCCATGATAGTTCAAAGGCAAATTGTTGTTCCGGACTGCCAATCAGCGCATTCCCAACCAGGTAACAGAAGTAAAAAATAACCGGCATAGTAATGGGGTTAGTCACCCACACTAAGGCTACGGACAGCGGCAAGTTAACTCGAAATGGAATGGCCAGAGCAGCCGCCAAGACCATTTGAAAGGGCACTGGAATAAAGGCACAAAATAGTCCCACGGCAAAAGCACCTGCGGCCGAACGCCGATTTAAATGCCACAAATTGGCATCATGCAGCAGTTTGCCAAATATCTTCAGGCCACGACTCTCGCGGACGGAGTCATGGCTAGGCATTATGCGCTGAATAAACTTTTTCGGCATTTCGCAAAAAACTCGTTATCGTTCAAAAGGTACAACGTCCATGGACAGGTGGTTGTGCATGTTTCTTGTTGGCCTAGCCTTAAGCTTTGCGGCTAGCGCTATCATAACATTAATGCAGGCAATCAGTCTGCTGAGCTTGCTGCTGTTCAGCCTGATCCTGATTTATGGCGCACAGCGACCGCGGTTGAGGCAAGCAGTGCCTGCTTCTGTACTGTTATCGGCGCGACTAATTGTGGCGCTATTGTGCGGGATGAGTTGGGGTGCTGGCAACGCCTATTGGGTTAGTCAGTGGAAATTAGCTGATGAACTTATTGGTAAGACCATAGCTGCGCAGCTTACCGTAACCGCTATTACTCAGACTGAGGCGGATTATTGGCGCTTAGAAGGGCAATTACAGATCTCCCACGAGCAGCTGCCAAAGCCGCTGCAAGTGCGACTTAATTGGTATGATCCCGAGCCTCAGCAGCGTGCACCGTTGCTAGGTGAAACCTGGCAGCTGCATGTACGCTTGCGGCATCCGCAGGGCCAGCGTAATGAGGGCGGTTTTTTTTATCATCGCTATTTACTCAGTCAGCAGATTCGCGCGCTAGGTTCAGTGGTCAGTGGCGATTGGCTGGCAGGTGACGCAACGCCGCGCCAGCAGATTTATCAGCGACTTCAGCAACACACCCAAACCCTAGCACATGGTGGCGTGTTGGTGGCGTTGCTGGTCGGTGAGCGCCAACAGCTCAGTCCTGAGCATTGGCAGGTGTTTCAGCGCACTGGTTTGGCGCATCTGATTGCCATTTCTGGGTTGCACTTAACCCTAGTAGCCGCTGGCGCGCTGGT
>CAYXGO010000208.1:0-2964 GCA_964464575.1 uncultured Pseudomonas sp.
TTCCACAACAAGTATCACCTCGATTACCAAACCGAGCGCGAGTTAGAGCTATTTGTGCGCAAACTCGAGCAATTGCGTAAAACCTATCATGGCAACCAAGGCTAAGCATGCAGTCGACGAAGAAAGGCTATAGTTTTGGTGAAGAGGTTGCGCACGCGCTCACTCATGGCGTGGGGGCTGTAGCAAGTATCATCGGCTTGGTGGTGATGTTGGTATGGGCGGTACGTTATGGCGACAATTGGCATGTAGTTAGCGCTGCCATTTATGGTACCAGTCTGATTCTGCTATATACAGCATCGACGCTGTATCACGCGTTGCCGTGGCCTCGGGTAAAGTATTTTTTTCAGCAGGCTGACCACGCCGCTATTTATGTGCTTATTGCCGGCACCTATACGCCATTTTTGCTGGTGAATTTGCGTGGGCCTTGGGGTTGGTCGCTGTTAGCACTGGTTTGGTCCATTGCGATTTTAGGCGTAGTGATTGAGCTGGTGTTGAAAGAGCGCAAAAAATGGCTGTCACTGACACTCTATCTGGGCTTGGGCTGGATGGCGCTCATCGCAATCAATCCGATGCTGGAAAACGTCGCTGCCAATGGTTTATGGCTGCTGCTCGCTGGCGGATTAGCCTATAGCTTGGGGGTGATCTTCTATGTCTGGAAGTCATTGAAGTATCATCACGCCGTGTGGCATGTATTTGTGCTAGCCGGGAGCGTGCTGCACTTTTTATCGGTGTTCTATTACGTGTTGCCGCAGGCTTTAGCGAATTAAACTGGAACGATGCTCGGCGAGCCAGGTTTCAAGCTGTGAACTTGGGAAGGGGCGCTCAAAATAGTAACCCTGAGCCAGTTGCACGCCGAGTTTTTTTACTGTCATATATTCCGCGGCAGTTTCTATCCCTTCGGCAACGGTGCTTAGTTCAAGCGCCGCAGACAGCTCAACAATATGGCGGACGACAATTTGATGCACGCTATTGATGTTAATGTCTTTAATAAAGTTGCGATCAATTTTGACTTCATTTAACGGCAGTTTCATCAAATTATTCAGTGACGCAAAGCCAGTACCAAAATCATCCAGCGACAGCGAAACACCGCAGGCCTGATAAGCGCGCAAATAGTCTTGGATCAATTGCAGGTTATCAAATGAGTCACTTTCCAATATCTCTAAGCAAAGTTGCCGAATCAGTTGCGGATATAGCGTTGCATATTGCTCAATTTGGCGACGGAACAAGGCATCAGTGATTTGCCGAGGGCTTATATTCAAGCTCAAGTTCACGTGGCAGTCGAGGCTGCGCAATTGCTTCAACAGCTGAATGCCCTGGTCTAATACAAAATGCCCCACTAGGATCTCGGTGTCGGTATGCGCAATGACAGGCAGAAAGTTCAGTGGTGAGATAATGCCGCGCTCTGGGTGATACCAACGAATTAAAGCCTCAAAGCCAGCTAAGCGACCGTCCGCCAAATTTACCTTAGGTTGTAGAAACAGTTGAAACTGATTGTCGCTCAGTGCCGCGGTAATCTCGCGTAAAAGAGCTGACTTGTTATGTTGAATCAACAGCCCTTCATCGTCGAAAATTTCATAGCGTCCGCCACCATTGTTTTTTACCGTAATACAGGCATGCAAGGCGTTTCGAATGGCTCGATCTGGTGATTTTTGTTGCGAGGTTACTAGCGCGATACCAATCGATGCGGTCAACGAGCAAATATGCTCGCCGAGCCGAAAGGGGATCTCGATTTGCTCTTTGAGCTGACGAAATATCGGTTTTTTGTCGGATACATCAAGGCACAGGTAAAATTGGTCACCGGCGCTGCGCGCCATAAAGTCGCTCGGGCCTAAAAAACGACCGAGGCGTGCCTCAAGCTCATGCAAAACTTGGTCGCCCATTGCCATACCGAAATCGCTATTGAGTGCTGAAAAATTATCGATATCAATGCAACACACAGCAAGTGCCGGCGTTCTTTTGGGGGCCACCAGCACATCGGCAAGCATGGTGTAGAATTGACCAAACATGGTTAGTCTCTCTGCTGCCAACGCTCTATTTTTCGATAGAGTGTTGACGGGCTGACTTCAAGGATTTGTGCGGCGGCCCGAATATTTCCCTTACAGTGGCTTAAGGTAAATTCGATGATTTGTCGCTCTGAGTGCTCTAATGGTTGTAACTTAAATGAGGCTAAATCTGAGCTACTGGTACGCTGCTGTTCTGGCACAGGCAAAGTAACCGCAAGTTTTTCTGCTTCCAATAATTCGCTGGGTAGCATTTGCGGTGTAACGATTTCACCATCATGTAACACCACAATTTTACGAATGATATTACTGAGTTGGCGGATATTCCCTGGCCATCTATAAGCATTTAGTACCGATTCTACGGCCGGTGCGAAACGCTGGAACTGCTTGCGCTCTTCTACGCTGAAATCACGCAAAAACTGGCGTGCCATCAAAATAACATCGGTACCACGTTCACGCAGTGGCGGAAGCTGAATGGGTATGACATTAAGCCGATAATATAAGTCTTCGCGTAGCATACCCTCAGCGACTGCCTGCTTAGGATTGCGGTTAGTCGCACAGACAAAGCGCACGTCTACTTGTACCAGTTGGTCGCTGCCGACTGGCTGTAACTGCTGTGTTTGAATGAACCGCAATAGCTTACTTTGCAAGTCAATGGGCAGCTCGCCAATTTCATCGAGAAACAGGGTGCCGCCGTCGGCGCGTTGTGCCGCACCAATACGGTTGCTATTGGCGCCGGTGAAGGCGCCTTTGACATGCCCGAATAGCTCAGACTCTATGAGTTCGCGAGGTATTGCGGCGCAGTTGATGGCAATAAAGGGTTTATGCCGGCGGTCACTTTCTAAGTGAATGGCTTCAGCACAGAGTTCTTTACCAGTGCCACTTTCACCAGTAATAAAAATGGATGCGCGACTACCGGCGGAACTACGAATGGTTTCAAACACATTAGTGATGGCGAGTGAGC
>CAYXGO010000209.1:0-2925 GCA_964464575.1 uncultured Pseudomonas sp.
CCCAGCGAGTTTATTGAGCCACCGCAATTTGGCCGCGTCAGTGCTACCGCAGGTCACTGGCGCAGCTATACCAATTTGGATGGCACGGGTGCCTATTTTGAATTGCTACGGCGCATATTTGGGCCAGTGTCTAATCAACTTGAGCTCAATGCCAATACCTATCAGCGCGCAATATTAGGTCTTGAAGAGCAGCGCTTTGATATTCTGATTGGTACCTACGCCAATCATCAACCCAGTAATGCCATTATTTCGCGGCTACATTTTGATTATGACCGCCCGCTGTTTGTATTCGCACACACCGAGCAGGCCCTTGAGGCCATCATGAAGGGAACATTTGAACCACTTATCTGCCATGTTGCTGGCTACGGTTACGACAAATTTTTGCCACAGGGATTGAGCTACTACCATACCAGTAACACCTTGGATTGCTTCGCCATGCTGGATTTAAAGCGCCTTGGCGCGGTGGTGGCCTATCGTGAAAATGCCCCCGATTGGATGAGCGCACCGTATCAATCGCAGCAGGTGCACGGCAGTTTGCCTATCCACATGGCATTTCAGGACACGCCACGTGGCCGTGAACTGCGCGATTGGTTTGATATGCGCCTGAGCGAGCTGGTTCGTAGTGGCGAGATTGCTGAATTCTATAGTCAAACTGACTTAAAACGTTCGACCTATATACTCAATTTGCCGCCTAACCCGCCCCAGCAAAGTTTTGTTGGCGCCACGCCTCGTAAGTAATAATCGCTACGGCATTACTGAGGTTCAGCGAGCGATTGTTTGGCATCATAGGAATGCGAATGAGCTGTTGCGCTGGAAACTGATCACGCACGTCAGCCGGTAAACCGCTGGTTTCTGAGCCAAACAACAACACATCGTCGGCTTGGTAATTGACCGTGCTGTAACCTACTGTGCCCTTGGTCGTGCAGGCAAAAATACGGCGCCCAGTCATAGCTTTGGCAAACTGATCAAAATCCGCATAGCGCGTAACGCGGCTTAAATCGTGGTAATCCAAGCCCGCTCGACGTAACTTTTTCTCTTCAAAATCAAAGCCCAGCGGTTCAATTAAATGCAACATACAACCATTGTTGGCCGCTAAGCGAATAATATTACCGGTGTTGGCCGGCATAACGGGTGTATGTAAGGCAATATGAAACATAACGAATTGTTCATTCCTATCGGTCAATGAGTTGGTTAGAATAGCAGAATTATGAATTCTGCAAGAGTAGCTCATGGCTGTTTCTAAAACGCCACAACGTGATTATGCCGCATGGGTAAAACTGGCCACCCGCGCGTCGGTCACTGTGGCTATGTTGTTGATCGTGGTCAAAGCCACGGCGTGGCTATTAACCGACTCGGCCAGTATGTTGGCATCACTCACCGATTCCATGCTTGATGGCGTAGCGTCGTTATTTACCTTTTTTGCCGTTCGCTATGCGATTTTACCCGCCGACGAAGAACATCGTTTCGGTCACGGTAAAGCGGAATCGCTGGCGGCACTGGTACAATCCGCACTCATCACCGGCTCGGCCATGCTGCTGGCGGTGCATAGCTTCCAGCAATTTTACAGTGGTAGCGAAGTGCAACGTCATGCCATTGGTATGTATGTATCGGTGTTTGCTATCGTCGTCACGTTAGCTTTAGTGCTATTGCAACGCATCGTCATGCGCCACACTAAATCCCAAGCGATCGCTGCCGATGCCTTGCACTTTCGCTCGGATATTTTACTGAACGTATCGGTATTAACAGCCATTTATTTAACCAGCCAAGGCATTCAATGGGCCGATAGCGTATTTGCCATGCTGATTGCTGCGTACCTGGCTTTTGGTGCCATTCGCATTGGATGGGAGGCGTTCCAGTCTCTTATGGACAGGGAGCTTCCTGATAGTGAGCGCTTACTAATCATTGACACGCTACTCAACACGCCGGGCATTGACGGTATTCACAAACTGCGTACCCGCAGCGCCGGGCAGACCCGTTTTGTGCAATGTCATATCGAGCTCAATGATGCCTTGTCATTAGAGCAAGCCCACGATATCACCCATGAGGCAGAAGGCCGAGTTGAGTCATTATTCCCAGAAACCGATGTGTTTTTACACATGGATCCACAGTCTATTGTCGACCCCACCAACTCTATTCGGAAGAGCACCCCATGAACTGGCTAAGCCATACTCCTATAGCGCATCGCGGGCTCCATGATGAGGCTGCTCCTGAAAACTCCTTACCCGCCATTGACCAAGCCATTGCCGGTGGTTTCGCTATCGAGATTGATGTGCATTTGAGTGCCGACCAACAGGTCGTGGTGTTTCACGATAGTACCTTGAAGCGTATGACAGGGCTGGATGGCCGACTTTCCGATTTCACTCTGACTGAACTGCAGCACATCAATTTAGTGAATAGCGCATGTCATATCCCGTCATTGGCCCAAGTGTTGGAGCGTATCAATGGGCAAGTGCCGTTGCTGATTGAAATTAAGAACAAAGGCCAGGTAGGCTCGTTAGAGCAAGCGATTGCCGCACAACTCGATAACTACACCGGCGAATTTGCGCTGCAATCTTTCAATCCCTACAGTATGGCGTGGTTTGCCAAACACCGTCCGACTTGGCTGCGAGGCCAGCTATCGTGCGATTTTCGTGATGAACATGACATGGCGTGGTTAAAGAAATTTCTACTTCGCCATTTGCTGATGAATCATATCAGCCAACCCCATTTTATTGGCTATGATGTGCGTTGTTTGCCTGCGTGGGCGGTGACACGCGCCCGTAAAACGGGTAAAACCGTTCTAGCCTGGACGGTAAACAGTGCGACAAAACAACAACATGCGAACCAATTCGCGGACAATATTATTTTCGAAGGATTGAATGACCCATGGTTGAAGAACTAACCCGATACTTACCCTCTGATATCGAATTTATCTCTCAATTTATC
>CAYXGO010000210.1:0-2913 GCA_964464575.1 uncultured Pseudomonas sp.
GCGGATTCGAGTCAGTCAGCCGAATCAAATCTTGGTTTTCGATCCGGAACAACTCAGTCGGATGCTCGGCAGTGTGGGCACGGGCGATGACTTCGCTGGTACCTGGCGCCGTCTCGATATCCACCACAATAGCGCGGCCTGGTTCGAGCAAGCTGCGGCTCTCAAGCCACTGCATGGTGAGCGCTTGTACTTCGCTTTCAGTGCCACGATGACCTAACCAAATCAACTCATCGTTACGGCGCCAAGCGATATCTTGCACATGGCCAAGATAGTCCGGTAATACCTCACGTACTTGGTTATCTTGTTGGGTATCGTAAACGAATAGGCGACCATCGGCTGGGTCGTTGTAATCGGCTGCACCAATCACCGCTAAATAGCGACCATCAGGGGAAAATTCCGCTTGGCCTAATTTACCCACAGAAGCAAAACTGCTGACTACTTCGCCGGTAAAACTGAACAGCTGATATTGGCTGCTCATGTAGTTGTCATCGACTAATGGCGTTGGCGCGGTACGCATTAATAGCTGTGATTGACCTGGGCGAAATGCCACGGACAGCACTTGTAGGTCACTTGTGAGCGCAGTTGCTGTTGCTTCAGGTTGTTCAAAATCAACCAACCAAGCATGGGTAAACTCATGTTGCTCTTCGTAAATTTCTGCTCTAAAGCCCTTTTTGGCCAGCTTAGCGTGTTGCTCATCGGCTTTTGTGCGGGCGCGGAAGGCGAGATAACGACCATCGCTGCTCAGCGCGTAGCTGACGATATTGTTGGTGTGGGCGAACACCCGTTGTGCTTCACCGCCGCTGGTAGCGATCTTATACAAGCTGGTGTATTTGTCGTCACCGCGCTTACTTAAGAAATAAATGCTATCGCCATGAAATTGTATCGCACTGACCGGGGTCTTATTGTTGATATAAGCGATTGGCGCGGCTTCACCACGAACGGTAAATAGCTCAATAAAGGCGCTACCATCATCGTCAACATAGGGAGTGCGCGGCGTGACGCGGGTAAACGCAGTCAGTTGACCATCGGCAGATACCGCAGCGCTGTTAATGGTTTTTAAGCTAACGGTCTCAGGTAAGGTGAGTTCACGTGCCAATAATGGCATGCTGATCAGCACCAACACTGCACTGATCCCAAGCTTCGAAAACATCGATTTCCCCATGCTGTTCTCCTTGTTGATAAATAACAGTCGCGGCAATATTAGCAGTAAATTTATTGACTTCCTAAGAAATCCAGCCAATCTGTTGAACAGATACAATTTTTATACATGGAATGGCGAATGCTTGATCAACTTTTGATTGGCGCCGTGCTGATTGGCGCCTTAGTTTTGTTTGTGTGGGACAAATGGCGCTATGACTTAGTCGCCATGATGGCGCTATTGTTAGCCGCAGTGTTGGGCTTAGTGCCCAGCGATCAAGTATTTACTGGCTTTGGCAACGCGGCGGTGATTACCGTAGCTGCGGTTTTAGTCATTAGCCATGCACTGTGGCGCTCTGGTGTAGTGGATGCGTTAGCTGGCATGATGAAGCGAGTAGAGAAACGACCCTTTCTACAGCTGGTGGCGCTGACCTTGCTGACCACCTTGTTGTCGGCCTTTATGAATAACACCGGTGCTATGGCGATTATGATCCCAGTGGCTTTGCAGCTGGCGCGTAGCGGCAATGGCAACGCCTCACAAGTATTGATGCCAATGGCATTTGGCTCGCTAATCGGTGGCACCTTAACCTTGATTGGTACGCCTCCAAACATTATTTTGGCCGATGTCCGTGAACATGTGACCGGCACCGCTTTTGGTATGTTTGATTTTAGCCCGGTCGGTTTAGCGCTGGCTGCGGCGGGTCTAATCTTTATGTGGATTGCCAGTCGCTGGTTGGTGCCAGCCAATACTACCCGTAATTCCGCTAATACTCCCTATGATGTTAGTAACTATTTAACCGAACTGTATATTCCTGAGGGCAACCCACTAGTCGGTGAAACGCTGTATGAGTTAGAAAGTAAAAGCAAAGAAAACTTTGTTATTGTCGCGCTGAAGCGAAATGGTAAGCAAATTACCGCACCACCGCGTCACCAGCGTTTAAGTGCAGAAGACGTGCTGATTGTTGAGGCCGATGCCGATACCTTGCAACAAGTGCTCGATGCCACCGACCTAGAGCTTAACGCTGAGGAAGAATTTGAAGAACGCTTTCTCACCAGCGACGAAATTAAAGTGATCGAGGGTATTGTTGGCCATGATTCGCGGCTTATTGGCCGCTCAGCAGCAGATCTCCGCTTGCGTCACCGCTTTGGCGTTAATGTTTTAGCGGTTGCCCGCGAAGGGCAAACGTTAACCCCTAATTTATCCAACGTGCGCTTTAAGCCCGGCGATGTATTGTTGTTGCAGGGTAACGCTGATGTTTTGGATGATATTTTCCGGCGTTTTGGCTGCTTTCCGTTGGCGCAGCGGAGTATTCGTATTGGCACGCCAAAAAACATCTGGCGGCCGTTATTGATTTTCGCCGCAGCTATCACCCTCACTGCTATGAATATCCTGAGCGCGCCGGTGGCGTTCACCATTGCCGCGGGCATGATGGTGTTGACCAACGTGATTGCCCTGCGCGAGCTGTACGAGAACATTGACTGGCCGATTGTGGTGCTGTTAGGTGCGACCATTCCGCTGGGTGGGGCGTTAGAGAGCACCGGTGCCGCCGATACTTTAGCGGGCTTAGCGTTAGCCGTGAGTGAAGATGCCCCAATAGCGGTCGCCATAACGGTACTGATGGTGGTGACTATGCTACTGTCGAACGTGATTAACAACGCTGCTGCGGCAGTGTTGATGGCACCTATTGCGGTCAGTATGGCGGCCAGTTTGGCAGTATCTATTGACCCGTTTTTAATGGCCGTGGCTATGGGCGCGGCATTACCGTTCTTAACTCC
>CAYXGO010000211.1:0-2868 GCA_964464575.1 uncultured Pseudomonas sp.
CTTGCGGAGTTTCAGCAGGCGTGCTCACCGCTTGCCGCAGCGCCTGCTTAACTCGCCCTTGTAGTTGCTGCTGCAGAGCCGATAAATCGCGCGAACTAGCCACCACCTGCCCACTATCATTGAGGACTGAAAAATTCATCCGCAAATAGTTGTCCAACTGGCTCACATCCCACGCCTCGGTAGGAACAGTTACCCCGGTCATACGGCGTAATTTTTCGCTTAACGCTGCAATCAGCGGCTGCTTAGTTGGGTCATTAGCCTGGTCATCGGCACAAAATGCCTCAGCAAAATTTGGCGCCGGCACAAAGTTTCGCCGCCAACTCTTCGGTAAGCTCTTAATTAGCGCCGTTACCAATGCCGGGCGAAACGCTGGTACTAGCCAATCAAAACCGTCTGGCTGTAATTGATTTAGCAAAGCTAACGGTACTGTCACCGTCACGCCATCAGCGGCATCCTCAGGGGCAAAGATATAACTTAGCGGTAGCCGCAAGTTACCCTGTTGCCAGAACTCCGGATAATCCGCTGCGGTAATGTGGTCAGCGCTCTGCGCCATCACGGTGTCACGCTCAAAAAACAGTAGCCGAGGTTGTTGCTTGACCGCCTGATGCCACCACCCTGCTAGCAACTGCTCGTTATACACATGGGCTGGAATATGTTGATCATAGGCAGCAAACAATACCTCGTCGTCTACCACGATATCGCGCCGTCTCGATTTCTCTTCGAGCTCACGGACTTCGTCGAGTAACGCTAAATTGTGGGCAATAAAGGGTAGCTTGCGTTTCAGTTGTCCATTCACCAGGGCTTCACGAATAAACAGTGCGCGTGCTGCTACGGGGTCGACCGGGCCATATTGAACACGCCGTTTGGGCACAATAATCAAGCCATACAGGGTGACTTGTTCATCGGCCACTACCGAGCCACTGTTGGCGGAAAAATGTGGCTCAAAATAGCTGCGTTTCACCAAGTGCATGGCCAGTGGCTCAACCCACTCCGGTTCAATGCGCGCATTCACGCGCGCAAACAAGCGCGAGGTTTCTACCAGTTCCGCCGACATCAACCACTTCGGTGGCTTTTTAAATAATCCAGAGCCCGGAAACACATAGAACTTTCTATTTCGTGCCCCTAGAAATTCATGACTGTCTTGTTTTTGCCCCAGTTGCGATAGCATGCCGCTCAGCAGCGCTTGATGTAATGCTTGATAGTTGGCCGCTTCGGTGTTCAAGCGAAAGCCAAGGGTACGAACCGTTTGCCGCAACTGGGTATAGACATCTTGCCATTCGCGAATGCGCAGAAAATGAATAAATTCTTCTTTCAGGCGCTTACGAAACTGGTTTTTCGACAGGCTTTTCTCCAGCTCATGAACGTACTGCCACAACTTTAAATAGCTGACAAAATCAGACTCTTTATCGTGAAAACGCGCATGCAGTTCGGAGGCCTTTTGTTGGTACTGCTGCGGCCGTTCACGCGGGTCCTGAATACTGAGTGCGGCGGTGACCACCAAGGCCTCTTGCACTGCACCGGTATCACGCGCAGCAATGATCATTCGCGCTAAGCGCGGATCGACCGGTAACTGCGCCAATTGCTGGCCTAATGCAGTTAGTTGTGGGCCTTTGCCTTTACCGCGTCGCGACGCCGCTTTGATGGCATGCAGCTCTTGCAACAGGTTCAAACCATCGTTGATGTAACGCTCGTCAGGCCGGTCAATAAACGGAAACTTTCGAATATCTCCTAACCGTGCAGCGGTCATTTGCAAAATTACCGCGGCCAAGTTGGTACGTAAGATTTCGGGATCGGTGTACTTTGGCCGTGCAAAAAAATCATCCTCGCTGTATAACCGAATACACACCCCGGCAGCAACTCGACCGCAACGCCCTTTGCGCTGATTGGCGCTGGCTTGGGAGATTTTCTCTATGGGTAGGCGCTGCACTTTGGTGCGGTAACTGTAACGGCTAATACGCGCCGTTCCTGGGTCCACCACATAGCGGATGCCAGGCACGGTGAGCGAAGTTTCCGCCACGTTGGTGGCAATGACCACGCGACGATTTCCGTGGCGTTGAAAGATCCGATTCTGCTCAGCTGTGGACAAGCGCGCAAACAGTGGCAGTAATTCAGTATCCCCCAGATTAGCCTCGGTTAAGGCCTCAGCGAAATCACGAATTTCACGTTCGCCGCTGGCGAACACCAGAATATCGCCGGGGCCTTCGGCTTGCAGCTCGTGCACAGCACTCACCACCGCCTGCACCACATCGCCACCGTCACTATCGGAACTATCTTCAGTTACCGGCCGATAACGTACTTCAACCGGAAAGGTGCGCCCCTCAACGGTAATAATCGGTGCGTGATTAAAATGCTTGGCAAAGCGCTCGGTTTCGATGGTGGCTGAGGTGATGATGAGCTTTAAATCGGGGCGCTTGGGCAGAATGGTTGCCAATACACCCAGTAAAAAATCGATATTGAGGCTGCGCTCGTGCGCTTCATCGATAATAATCGCGTCGTAGCCACGCAACAAACTATCTTGCTGCACTTCAGCGAGCAACATACCGTCGGTCAGTAGCTTGATTTCAGTGCTGGCAGTGGTTTGGTCGCTAAAGCGCACTTTAAAGCCAACCCGCTGGCCAAGCTCGCTCTGCAACTCGCTAGCAATGCGCTGGGCAACGCTACGTGCGGCCAGCCGGCGCGGCTGGGTGTGGGCATTGCGAGTGCCCTCTGTGACACGGCCAAAGCCCATCTCCAGTAACATTTTCGGTAACTGGGTGGTTTTACCCGAGCCAGTTTCGCCAGCCACAATAATCACTTGATGGGCAGCGATAGACGCTTGGATCTCAGCTTTTGCTTGCACCACCGGTATTTCGGCTGGAAAAACAATAG
>CAYXGO010000212.1:0-2791 GCA_964464575.1 uncultured Pseudomonas sp.
CCTGCGTTGGCACGCGGTGAGCTGCATTGTGTGGGTGCCACCACGCTTAACGAGTACCGCCAGTATATTGAAAAAGATGCGGCCCTTGAGCGTCGCTTCCAAAAAGTTTTGGTGGACGAGCCAAGTGTTGAAGACACCATTGCGATTTTGCGCGGCCTGAAAGAACGCTACGAACTGCACCACTCGGTGCAGATTACTGACCCGGCCATTGTAGCCGCGGCAACCTTATCGCATCGTTATATCAGTGATCGTCAGCTCCCTGACAAAGCCATTGACCTAATTGACGAGGCGGCCTCGAGCATTCGTATGCAAATTGACTCGAAGCCGGAAGATATGGACCGCTTGGAGCGGCGCAGTATTCAATTGCAGCTGGAGCAAAAAGCCCTGCAAAAAGAAGCCGATGACGCCAGTAAAAAACGTTTAGAGCTGTTACAGCATGAGCTCGCTGAAGTGCAACGTAAATATGCTGAATTAGAAGAAGTCTGGCTTGCAGAAAAAGCCACGGTGCAGGGCGAGCAGGCGATCAAAACCCAGCTTGAACAAGCCCGCACAGATATGGATATTGCCCGTCGAGCGGGCGATCTCAACCGTATGTCAGAGTTACAGTATGGCCGCATCCCAGAGCTTGAGCGGCAACTTAAAGCTGCTGTCGAAGCCGAAGGCCAAGTCATGCAGTTACTGAAAAATAAGGTCACCGATGAAGAAATCGCCGATGTGTTATCGCGTTGGACTGGCATTCCGGTCAGCAAAATGCTCGAAGGCGAGCGCGAAAAATTAGTCAATATGGAAGCTAATTTACATCAGCGCGTCGTCGGTCAAAATGAGGCGGTCACGTCGGTCGCCAATGCCATCCGCCGTTCGCGTGCTGGCTTGTCTGATCCGCAGCGGCCGATTGGCTCATTTTTGTTCCTCGGCCCAACCGGAGTCGGCAAAACGGAGCTATGCAAAGCCTTGGCGACCTTCTTATTCGACACTGATGACGCCATGGTGCGCATTGATATGTCGGAATTTATGGAGAAGCATTCAGTGTCTCGACTGGTGGGTGCACCGCCGGGATATGTTGGCTA
This sequence comes from uncultured Pseudomonas sp., assembly GCA_964464575.1. Taxonomy (GTDB): domain Bacteria; phylum Pseudomonadota; class Gammaproteobacteria; order Enterobacterales; family Alteromonadaceae; genus Pseudidiomarina. The sequence goes on from CAYXGO010000212.1 coordinate 1,068, forward strand.
TGAAGAAGGTGGCTATTTGACCGAAGCCGTGCGTCGTCGCCCCTATTCAGTGATATTGCTGGACGAAATAGAGAAGGCACACCCTGATGTGTTCAATATTTTACTGCAAGTATTAGATGATGGCCGCTTAACCGATGGTCATGGGCGTACGGTCGATTTTCGCAATACCGTGGTCATTATGACCTCGAATATTGGCTCCGATATGATTCAAGAGCGTGCGCATAGTCAAAGCTATGATGAAATGAAGGGTGATGTGATGGCTATTTTGCAACAACATTTCCGCCCCGAGTTTTTGAACCGCATTGATGAAACCGTGGTATTCCATCCGTTGGCGCAAAGTCATATTCGCAACATTACGCGCATTCAGCTACAACGCCTGTATCAGCGCCTTGCCGAACGTGACTATAGTTTGCAGTTATCGGACGATGCGCTAGACCACTTGGCAGCGGCTGGGTTCGATCCAGTGTATGGTGCGCGGCCGTTGAAACGCGCCATTCAGCAGCAGCTGGAAAACCCGTTAGCGCAGCAGATTTTGTCAGGCAAACTGCTACCGGGCCAAGCCATTCATGTCGATGTCGATGGTGAACAGTTGCTCATCTCGCAATAAGCAAACAAGCTATGTTATCCTGTCGCACCCCATCGCTAACGGTGGGGTGTGCGGAACGACATTAAGGATGCGACTATGCCAACTAACACCGACCATCAGCCCAATGCTAAACGTGGTATCTATCTGCTACCGAATTTACTGACAACGGCTGGGCTGTTCTCGGGTTTCTTTGCCATAGTGGCATCTATGAATAACAATTTTGAATCGGCGGCCGTGGCGATCTTTATCGCTATGGTGTTCGATGGCCTCGATGGTCGCGTAGCACGCATGACCAACACACAAAGTGATTTCGGTGCTGAATATGACAGCATGGCGGATATCGTCTCCTTTGGTATGGCACCGGCGCTAGTCATGTATAACTGGGCTTTGCATGATCTCGGGAAACTGGGTTGGCTGGCAGCATTTATCTTTGTTGCTGGCGGCGCATTGCGGCTGGCGCGTTTTAACACCAATATCAACACGGTTGATAAGCGCTTCTTCCAAGGTTTAGCTATTCCAAGTGCTGCTGCAATTGTTGCCGGTGCGGTGTGGGTGGGTAGCAAGTACGCCATCGACCCAACTGATGTACATTATGTGGCTGCAGCATTGACCATCATGTGCGGTTTATTAATGGTGAGTAATTTTCGTTACCACTCATTTAAAGATGTTGATTGGCGTGGCCGCGTATCATTCATGGTCATTTTGATCGTGGTGCTGGCCTTCGTAATTGTCGCCACTGAGCCATCATTAGTGCTCTTCACTATCTTCCTGCTTTATGCCTTCTCTGGCCCAGTGACAACATTCCGTACTGTGAAAAAATTAAAGTTGGAGCATGTGGTTGGTGATGCCAGTGATGACTGCGGTGAACAAGTGGACACTAAAGCAGCAGATCAGGCTGAAAAATCCAGCTCTACAGCCAAACCGGACTAAAAAATAATCAAACGATCAGCAAATCTAAAAAAGATCTTGCAGGCGTCCCGCCGATAGTTATAATTCGCGGCCGTTGTCAGTCACTGACAGCGGCAATTTAGGGACTGCTCAGGCAGTAAAAAAGATCCAAAAGGATCTTGACCTAAGCCAAGGATGACGTAAAATACGCATCCCGCTTCGGATAAGAAGCAACGCTCTTTAACAATAT
>CAYXGO010000213.1:0-2775 GCA_964464575.1 uncultured Pseudomonas sp.
CCTGCAGCAACGCTTAGGTCCGAATAGAGACCGTCAACTTGCACAAACCGCGCACCCGATAAGTTCAGCACCAACTGGTTGTAGTCAAAACCACCGGCGTAGAACTCAGTTTTACTGGTTGGCCCGATGGAACGGTTTACGGTATTTAATACGTCGTAGGACATTTTGTTGCTACCGTATACCAACGAGGTATCCATATCCCAATCGCCTTGCACCCACTCGTAACCTACTGCTGCTGATAAATCGTCAACGGTTGGAGCAATCAGTGGTAAGAAGCCGTCTGGATAGATCTCAATGACGTTACGGTCGTCTAATGCACGACGATAAAAACCGCCCGATACTGCCTCACGCTTTTGGTAGCCAGCCCAGCCATAGAGCTTGCCGCCCTCTAAATCCATACCGGCATTGGCGAATAAAGTGGTTTGTTCAACTTCTGGCTCACCGTACCACGCATTGAATCGCTCAATGGTTGCTTCACGTGGGTCATACGAACCATCGCCAAGCAGCGGGTACTGTTGCCGCACGTCGTAACCACCGCGTTCTGTACGGTCGGCATCTTTGTATTCAAACGACACGGTTAAAAAGCCATTATTACCCAGCTCTAGTCCCTTCCAACCCGACAAAACAATAGTATCGCCATCGGTACGGCTGCGGCTGATTGGGTTTGGTGCAGTCCAATTGGCACCCGCTGGAATGTTGCCGGTTGGAATAGTGTATTCGGTGTCGCGATACGAATAACCGAAAGTGACGTTACCACCATCGCTGGCTTCACGTAGTTTAACGTTTAATACCCCAGCAATGGCGTCTGAACCATATTGTGCTGAGGCGCCGTCACGGAGCACTTCTACCGAGCCAATGGCGCCCATGGGGATGCTGTTTAAATCTACTGCCGATGAACCACGGCCAATGGAGCCGTTGACGTTGACCAAGGCTGCTGAATGACGACGCTTACCGTTCACTAACACCAATGATTGGTCCGGTGACAAACCACGCAAAGTGGCCGGTCGCACGGTATCAGTACCGTCGGTCAAACCGGGGCGCGGGAAGTTAAACGATGGCAAGGCCGTTGCTAAGGCTTGATTCAACTCGGTTGAACCTGATTTTGCCAAATCATCGCCACTAATGATATCCACCGGAACCGCAGTTTCAGCAGCCGTACGACCACTCACCCGCGACCCTGTTACGGTGATGACTTCCGCTTTTTCTTGAATTTCTTGGGCATCTTGAGCAAGCGCTTGGCCACTCATGGCCGGAAGGAACAAAATTGCTGATAAACTGAGCGCTAAAGGGCTTAATTTAAACGTTCGCATAGCTTTTCTCCGAGTAAGACTCGTCAGCATGGCTTTATCGAATAGTTATTTGTCGTCCTGACGCCATTGCTGGGTAAGTCGTTGTTAGTTTTCTTATAACATCGTTACAGCATGATGCACGCTTCATCTTTCGCCTGCTCGAGGCATTTGTCAAATATGCAGGCTATAATTTTTACGAATAGTGCCCATAGAAAGATTATAAGCAAACAAAAAAGGCCCGCCGAAGCGAGCCTTTGTCGTCATAAATGGCTGTGGAACCTAGCCAAAAATTAGAAAGTACGCCACTGCGCCAATCAATAATGGTGACAGCACACCGGCGATAAAGCGGAAACCGACCACACACCAGGCTGGGCACTCTTTGAGGAGCACCTCACGAATTTGTGGCCAGATTTTCCAGCCTACAAACACTGCCGCTAACATACCGCCAATTGGCATGAGTATATTCGAGGCGAGGAAGTCCATCATATCGAACGGTGTTTTACCAAAGATCGATAAATCGCCGGCATACACACCAAACGACAGCGCCGCGGGCACGCCTAAAATCACGTAGTTACTCACCGCAACAATCAGAGTCGCCTTTTTACGTGGCATATTGTATTCGTCGATCAGAAACGCTACGGCTGGCTCAAGGATTGAGATGGACGAAGTAATGGCGGCAAATAACAGCAAGCAGAAGAACAATACCGCTAAGAATTGTCCACCGGCCATTTGTGCAAACAATGCTGGCATGGTGATAAAGGTCAAGCCTGGGCCCGCGCCTGGGTCTACGCCGAAGGCAAATACCGCAGGGAGAATAATTAAACCGGCCAGCACTGACGCTAGCATAGCTAAGAAGCCAATCCATAAACCAGCGTTCACAATACGCGTTTCACGGTTCAAGTACGAACCATAGGCAATCATCAAACCAGCACCTACTGATAGTGAGAATACCGCTAAGCCCAACGCATCAAGCACCATGCGAACGGATAATTTGCTCCAGTCAGGGGTGAGCAAATACATCAGGCCATCGATAGCACCCGGCAAGGTTAAGCTGCGATACACCAAGAACAGCATCAGCACAAACAGCGTTGGCATTAAGATTTTGCAGATACGCTCGATACCCGATTGCACCCCGGCAATAACAATGGATGCCGTGATGAACAGGAAGATAGCGGTGAAACTCAAGGCCGCAACTGGGTCGCCAATAAAGCCGCTGAACGCCGCTTCAAGCGCGGCACCATCAGTCATCAACACATCGCCGCGAATCGCTTCAATGATATAGGCGATGGTCCAGCCGCCGACCACCGAGTAGAAGCCGAGAATAAGGAACACGCACAATACCGCTATCCAACCAGCGTAATGCCATTTTCCGCCGCCAAGGGCGCGATACGCTGAAGTAGCTGATTTGCGCGCGCGGCGACCGATCATCATTTCTGACAACATCATCACCACGCCCACTGAAAATACGCAGGCCAAATACACTAAT
>CAYXGO010000214.1:0-2764 GCA_964464575.1 uncultured Pseudomonas sp.
GGCAACAGCCCCAGTAAACGTTGCGCCAACATAGTTTTGCCGGTACCCGGAGGGCCGACAAAAAGCAGATGATGGCCACCAGCCGCCGCCAGCAACAATGCCCGTTTCGCTTGCTGCTGACCAATCACATCAGCCACATCTAAATGGCTATCGGCCAGTTCACCGCTGAGCTGCAGCGGCTTGATGTAAGGGAGTGGGTGTGGTGTGGTCAGATGATCCACCACATCGCGCAAACTAATCGCCGCCACACATTGCTGCTGTTGCAACACCGCTGCTTCGTTGTGGTTATCGGCGGGGATCACGGCTTCGCGGCCTTCATCGCGACAGGCCATCATGGCTGGTAAAATGCCACTGACACCGCGCAAATCACCATTGAGTGTCAGCTCGCCATAGAACTCACGACCCACCACGGCCTTATCAGGAATCTGCTCGGCCGCCACCAAAATGCCAATAGCAATTGCCAAATCGTAGCGTGCACCATATTTAGGTAAATCAGCAGGCGCTAAATTTACGGTGATTTTGACTGCTTTCGGAAAGTCGTACTGGCTGGCCAAAATAGCCGACCGCACCCGGTCACGCGCTTCACGCACCCCAGTTTGCGGTAACCCAACCATGGAAAATGCCGGCAAGCCACCGGCTAAACACACTTCGACCGTAACTAACGGTGCGTCAATGCCTTGTAGCGCACGGGTATATACCCGCGCTAATCGTAATGCTCGTGCGCCCATCTGCCATCCTTTGCAATTCAACGAACCAACCACAAGGCTAGTCGGTTGCATAGCTGAGGACAACAGCGTGAAAGCGTATTTTAAGTGGGGATATCGACTAGCTTGCCATTATTCTACACAAGCGATTTTGATGCCCTGAACCATACTAATAGGTCATCTCATTAACGACCTTCATGAAACAGGTATAATTTTGCTTTTCTTCAGCGCTAAGCCCTAACGAAAAATATTCGCCTAGTCTGACATCGATCACATGGTCAATCATCACGTTGATATCTGACAATCCATTTCTCGTAAACTCGGCATCGATAATTACATAACAAAGATTAAGCGACTCTAATTTACCTCTCATCGAGTCGCTAATGACAATGGGGATACCGCGCTCAATATAATTCACGCTGACGATATTACTCATCGTATCAACAAGATATGCAAATCTGTCATTAGGATGGATAACCAAAAATCCGGTTAGGATTGCCTGGTAACCAATCAACTCCATAGCAGGCGTAGCTAAGATATCGTCAACGCTCAAGACTCGTGGTATACCACTTTTGGGGTCAGTGAGCACCTTATCGCTGATCTCATATGCAGCTGATGTATTAAATATAAGCAGTACTAGTATAAATAGGAGAGATTTCATTTATTGCCCTCAAACGAGTTAATCAAAATATCATCGCCTCTCTGATAAGACATATACCAATTCAATTTATAGAACTCATACTGTTTCATAAGCGTAAGATCTTGTGGGGAAAATTCAGGGTTATATCCACGTCCATGTGAATGCCAGTTGGCACTCCACTTGTACTTGGTATTACCAATATTTCCCCGCAATACCGAGTCGTTGATATCAACATAATGCCTATTGTAGCTTGTTCCTAAGGAATCAATTCTCCAAACTCTTCCATTTAATGCTGAAGATAAGTTTGAGTTTATTTCAACATCATACTTCACACTGAGAGCTGCTACATGTTCATTTAACCAATCTATTGCATCGCTTTCCGCGGTGGCACCAGAAAAAAGCTTAAGTTCGGCAACTCTGGCTTGAAGCGCATTAAATTCAGTCTCAAAAGCTTTGCGATACTCTCCAATTAAATAACCATTCTTATCGTGAGTTCCACTATTACCAGGAGTACTCTGACCGTCGCCTAGACGACCACTTTGGTTATCAGACCAATCAGCGCGCAACGCCGCAGCAAAGGCCGCAGTCATAGCGCCATTAGCAAACTTACCGCCGGTGAGCTCAGAGATGGTACCACCAACAATCGCTGAGCCAACCACCCTATTTATCGGCGCTTTACCAAATAAGCCGCCCGATACAGCTCCAATTCCAGCGCTGATAAAGCCATGACCAAATTGCCCGCCCTGTAACTCGGACAGTAAACCGCCAGCAATGCCGCTTACACCAAAGGCACTCCAACCCTCCAGCCCAGCACCGCCAATCACCCCAAATAAAGCACCACTGAGTGCCCCTTGAAATGCGCCTCGTAAACTACCCGTACTGACCAAGCCGCCGACAAAGCCAGATGCGGCTCCGCCACCGATGAGCATTCCAGCCCCTAGATTCGCAATTTCCGCAAAGTTCCATGCTGTGGTTGTCAAACCAAAGGTCACATAGGATGCAACGATGCTAACAATCGTTCGCCAGTTTTTCTTGATGAAGTTAAACACCGACTTAAAGAAATACCCACTAGGGTCGGTATAACTCATCGGGTTGTTCAGCACATAGCTATACCGATTATAGTTCTGGCTGTTCTTCGGTGCCTGAATAAATGGGTCGGCTTGTAAAAAGCGGCCGATGGTGGGGTCGTAAATACGCCCCTTCATGTGCACCACACCCAGCGCATCCATCTGCCGATGGCCGGTGAAGCCCTGTTCGGTGGGCGCCATCATCAGCCCTAGTGACAGTGCCGAGCTGATGTGGATGCTGCGCGTCTGGCCAAAGACACTGAATACCTGCTGGCTGACTACCGCACCGGTGCTGGCAAGCGTGGTAAACACCGAACCCAAATGGTCTTTGAACAAAAAGTACGTTGCTTCGC
>CAYXGO010000215.1:0-2760 GCA_964464575.1 uncultured Pseudomonas sp.
CTGCAAGCCACCGGCGGGCATGACTTCATCACCGTCGAGGTTGATAATCCAATTGTGGCTGCACTGGGTGATGCCAAAGGCCTTTTGTTGCGGATAGCCCGGCCAATCGTTGTGCACAATACGGGCGCCATGCTTGGCGGCTATGGCCAAGGTATCGTCGGTCGAGCCCGAGTCAATCACCACAATTTCTTCCACGCCCTTTACGCTGCTGAGCACCTCATCAAGGTGCGCGGCTTCGTTCAAAGTGATGACAAAAACACTGATGGGCGGATAGCTGGTTTGGCTCATGTGGGTCGCTCATAACGTGGAACATGCTAGAATAATACACCATTTAGCAACCGAGATAACCCGCAGCGAGACGACCATGAGCGAACTGAATTGGAGCAATGTTTTAGGCGCGGAAAAGCAGCAGCCATATTTCACTGACCTGCTGGCGCGGGTGGCGGCAGAACGTGCTGCTGGGGTGACTATTTATCCGGCCGCTGCCGATGTGTTTAATGCTTTCAAGTATTGTGCCTTGGCTGACTTACGCGTGGTGATCATTGGCCAAGACCCCTATCACGGCGCGGTCAATGGCGTGCCGCAAGCCCATGGGCTAAGTTTCTCGGTACCAGAAGGGCTGCCGCCACCGCCGTCGTTGAAAAATATGTTCAAGGCGTTGCAGCACGATTACCCGGGCTATCAGCCACGCTATGGCGGCAACTTGCAGCATTGGGCCGAGCAGGGGGTGTTGTTGTTGAATACCGTATTGACGGTGCAGCAGGGTTTAGCCCATTCGCATGCTGGCTGGGGCTGGGAGCGCTTTACTGATAGGGTGATCAGCGCTGTTAACCAGCACTGTGAAGGCGTGGTGTTCTTGTTGTGGGGCAGTCATGCGCAGAAAAAGGCGGCATTGATTGACGCTAACCGCCATCATGTGTTGCAGACAGTACACCCGTCGCCGTTGTCAGCGCATCGGGGATTCCTCACCGCCGGCCATTTTCGCCGCTGTAATGAGCTGCTGGCAGAGCGAGCGATTGACTGGTAAATCGGCCTTAGAAATCGAGCTCGTCGAGTTCAAAGTCTTCGTCAATTTCCATCAATTCGCGCTGTAACCGGCGCCGTTCATTCAGTGCTTCTATTTCACGCCACTTGCGCGGCGCAGCACGTTTACCTGATTTAGACTCAACATCGTGTAGCTCTTCTGAATGGTCCATGGGACACTCCTGGCTCTATATGTAGTAGTTGTTCTAATGTTTTAGCGCAACATGTAGATAACATAGGTTTAAAAATCGTGCAAGTGTTAGCGTAGATAAATGCCAACAGCTGGGGTATAATAGCGCCAGTTTATTAACGTTCTTTTACAGCACAGGTAATTTGAAATGCATCCCATGTTAAACATTGCGGTGCGCGCTGCGCGTGCAGCGGGCAAAATCTTAGTCAAAAACTTTGGTGTTCAGGCCGACTACAACGTCCAACAGAAAAGCCAAAATGACTTCGTCACCGAAATCGATAAAGCTGCCGAGCAAGCCATTGTTCGTGCCATCTTAAAAGTCTACCCAGATCACAGCATCCAAGCTGAAGAAGGTGGCGATATTATCGGTAAAGATGCAGATCACCTGTGGATCATCGACCCGCTCGATGGCACCACCAATTACCTGCGCGGTATCCCTCACTTCGCTATCTCTATTGCTTACGCCGTTAAAGGCGTGGTGCAGTGTGGCTTGGTCTATGACCCGCTGCGCGAAGAGCTGTTCACCGCTACCCGCGGTGCAGGCGCCGCCTTAAATGACAAACGCTTACGGGTAACCGCACAGCGCGACCTTAACGGTGCCTTGCTGGCCACTGGCTTCCCGTTCAAACGTAAAGATTTAAGCACTAACTACATGGCGATATTTGCCGAGTTGTTCACTGATGTGGCGGATATGCGTCGTAACGGCGCCGCGGCACTAGACCTTGCCTATGTAGCCTGTGGCCGTATCGATGGCTTCTGGGAATTCGGCCTACAGCCGTGGGACATCGCCGCTGGTGCATTACTGGTGCGTGAAGCCGGCGGCTTGGTGACTGAATTCAACGGCGGCCACAACTTTATGCAAAGCGGCAATGTGGTGGCCGGCAACCCGAAAGTGGTGCAAGGCATTCTGAGCAAAGCGCGTACGCATTTGCCGGCGAGCATGAAATAAGAGGTGGCGGCGGCCATGCTTGAGAATATTCGTATTGTTTTGGTGAATACCTCGCACACCGGCAACATTGGTTCGGTGGCGCGGGCTATGAAAACCATGGGGCTGAGTCAGCTGGTGCTCGTTGACCCGGTCAGCAAACCCGACAGCCAAGCCTCAGCGCTGGCAGCTGGCGCTACCGACGTGCTACACGGCGCGCGTATTGTCGATACCTTGGCCGAAGCCATCGCCGATTGCGGCTTGGTGATTGGTACCAGCGCGCGCAACCGCACGCTCGACTGGCCGTTGCTGGAGCCGCGTGGTGCCGCTGCGAAATTGTTGTCCGAAAGCCCGCGTTACCCCGTCGCCCTAGTGTTTGGCCGCGAAAGCAGCGGCCTCACCAACGACGAACTACAACAGTGCAACTTCCACGTGCATATTCCCGCCAACCCCGACTACAGCTCGCTCAACCTCGCCATGGCCGTACAAGCCCTCAGCTACGAAATCCGCATGCAATGGCTCGAATCCCTTAAGGGGCAGGCACTTAGTGCTAAGGGGCAGGCACCTAACGATTCAACTGCTAAGGGGCAGGCACTTAACGCTAAGGGGCAGGCACCTACCG
>CAYXGO010000216.1:0-2748 GCA_964464575.1 uncultured Pseudomonas sp.
CACGCTACCTTGTTCAGGCAACGCACCCATGGCTAGCTCGGCAAATAGTGTCGCGTCTACAGTGAAGCCGCTATGCGCGCCGCTGCGGACAATAATGTCATCGCCTAATTGCAGCAGATTCCAATGCAGTTCTGCGCTAGGCACAGGCACCGCATAGGTATCGCGACACCAAATGTCGGCATCAATATCGGCGCTACTCAACCATTGCTGCCACTGCTGCATGGCACTATGCGCCACCACCGCCACCGCAAATGGCTGCTCCATACCAGCCGGTTTAGCGCCCGCCGGCCAAGCAAAGTGCAAATCATCAATGTCGCTGGCCAGTTCGTCTTCCAAACTATTCGGCACCAGCGCCGGCAACAACCGCTGTGAGCCAGACGGCAATGCTACTTCGGTCATCAGCACGTCCTGCCCCGGCACCAACACTAAGGTATCGCGACCACGCGCCCGCTCTTGCAGCTCGCCCAGCTCGTCGGCACCACGCAACACGCCGCTGGCAATCACTTCGCGTTGTTGCGGCTGCCACACCAGCCAGTCAATCTGTTGCGTACCTAGCCGTATAAATAGCTGCTCCATACCTTCTCTCTCGTTCAGTAAACTCGCTATGCTAGCGGGTTATTCGCCGATACCGCGATACAACACGCGTACCTGCTCTGAGGTCACTCGCAATTGCGAGCTGCCGCGGAAAATTAAGTCACCGTAGGTTACTTCGGTCTTTAGTTCAAAATACTCACTGCTTACGCCGATGTCGTCAAGGGATGTACCTAATTTAGGTGCTCCTGCACTGACTGGCCCACCGCCTAAGTTGGGCTGCAACTGCGCCGTGGCGATACCACTTAACACGTTGCTATTGCGCGCCTCTTCAAAGCTTTCAAAGCCTGCTAAGTCACGATCATCGAGTGCCGCCTGGGCGCCACCAACATCTACCGCACCCACTGTGACAGCATGTAAAAGTGGCCCAGCATCTTCTGCTAATGTATTGATATTGATACTTAAAATGCTACTACGCGGGATCACACACACGTGCGGCAGCAAGTTATTATAAATGTCAGCGGTAACGCCGCGTATTAGTCGTAATTCGCTGACATGGGCGAGCAAGGTATTGGCGGCTTTATACGGCACGCTCAGCGACTGATAATCGGAATCTTCGGCGCCGTAACTACTAATGATATTGCCGTCGGCATCCAGCCAATCCACTAAACTGTCGGTGATCACGTCTACCGTGTAGGCATCGATATCCGGATTCACCGCCGCCAACAGCAAGCGGAACTGGGCCCGACGCCGGGTTAACAGATCTTGCTGGCCTTCGCCGCTAACCCGCAGCGCGTTCAAGTTAAAGCAGCTGTGTAGGTCGCGAATACGCCCGGCGATCATGCCGTCTTGCACCGGAAAGCGTGCGCCGCTGTCGCCGGTCACGAACCACTGTTGCTCGCGAGTGGCGATGTTGTCGTTCTCACTCATTTCTTGCTGCAGCAAGTCTTTCACCACTTCTTCGGCGCTGAGCCAATACCAATACGCCTGTTCGGCCTGCTGGAAATTGCTGGTACGCAGCACGCTCATCTGCAAGCGCCCGCTCATGGTCACCGCCAGCACCGCCACCAGCGCCACCACCAGCATCACGATAATCAGCGCCGCCCCACGCTGCCCACCGCTAAGGGGCAGGCACTTAAGCCGCCGCGTGTTAAGTGCCTGCCCCTTAGCCATTTGAGTCACCATTCACCGGCGGGGTTGGGCTGTCATTGTTGCCGGCGTTGTCGCGCTGTACCGGTGTTTGCTCGGTAAAATTGCCGCCGGTCAGCAAGAACACCCGGTGTAACTCGCCCCAGCGCTCAGTGGTCAGGGTGATTTCGATAGCATGTGGCAATTCATCGGCACTCGACCAGTCACTTGTCCATCGCCCTTTCGATGGCACAGAACTGCCATCGGCCGCCCGACGCGGCTCAGGCACAAGGTAAAATCGTGCCGCCATCTCGGTCACACCATCCAGCACGACTTGCTCGACCGGCTCTTCACCGGGGCTGACATCCACGTACGGGAAAAACTCGCGCACCAGTTGCTCTTCGCGCACCACGTAGGCCACCGGTTGCAGCGTGCTGCGTGGCAGCATGCCGGCCGGATTGAACCAGCCGCTGCGCACAAACGCCAGCTGACCGCGGTTAAAGTACAGCAGCTGCCCAGTCGCATTGGGCCGCGCCGTGATGGAGCGGATATCCTGCTCCAACATCAGCATAAAATATTGTAATTGTGCCAGCCGCGCGATGCTCTGCTCGCTCTGCTCCTTGCTGGTAGTCATGGTCTGCACCACGCTGGCGGCGCCAAGGCCGAGCAGCGCCAGAATGACCATAGTCACCAGCACCTCCACCAGCGTAAAACCCCTAAGGGGCAGGCACTTAAGCCCCGCACCCTTAAGTGCCTGCCCCTTAGCATTTGCCACGTTAAGTGCCTGCCCCTTAGCCGTTATCATAGGTTGGGCCCTACGAAGCTGGTGAGGCTGTGCATGATGGGGCCGTCTTCTTCGCGGCGCACATCTACGGTGACCATAAATACATCGGTGGTGGCGGTTTCAAGGACTTCTAGGCGCCATTGCCAATCTACTTCGGCAAAGGTTTCGCTGCCGCTGCTGCCGTCTTCTGGCGGGTAATCGATGGTGACTTCGGCCATTACGTTGGCAGCTACATAGCGCGCCATGGTTTTATCTTGCATATGCGCCAGGCTGGCTAGGTGGTTGCTGGTGGCGAATACTGCGGC
>CAYXGO010000217.1:0-2743 GCA_964464575.1 uncultured Pseudomonas sp.
CATTCGCCAGCGGCCCATAAACAATATAGCTATGGCCGGTGATCCAACCCACATCGGCAGCACACCAATAAATATCGTCTTCATGATAATCAAATACATACTGATGGGTCATCGACGCCCAGACCATGTAACCACCGGTAGTGTGCAGAACGCCCTTGGGCTTGCCGGTAGAGCCCGAGGTATAAAGAATAAATAGCGGATCTTCGGCATTCATCACTTCAGGTTGGCACTCGGCGGCGACATCTTTGACGAGTTGATCCCACCAAATATCGCGATGCTCGGCCCAATTGATGTCGCCATGGGTCACTTTACACACCACCACGTGCTCGACACTGGGGCAGCGCCCATCTTTCAGCGCTGCATCGACGTTATACTTCAGCGGCGTGGCCTTGCCACCGCGCCGACCTTCATCGGCGGTGACAATGACTTTCACCCCGCAATCATTCACTCGGTCGGCAATCGCATTGGGCGAAAAGCCACCAAAAATCACCGTATGCACGGCACCAATGCGCGCGCAAGCGAGCATGGCATAGGCTGCTTCAGGCACCATCGGCATATAAATAGCGACCCGATCACCTTTGCCCACACCCAACTTTTTCAAGCCATTGGCGAAACGTGAGACCTCATGGTGCAGCTGTCGATAAGAAATATGCTCGCTCACCGACGGATCGTCGCCTTCCCAAATGATGGCGGTTTTGTCGCCACGCTCAGCCAAATGCCGGTCCACGCAGTTATAACAGGCGTTCAAGGTACCGTCTTCGAACCACTTAATGCTGACCTTACCGGCTGCAAACGAGGTATTTTTAACCTGGCTGTATGGACTGAACCAGCTGATACGTTGACCTTGTTGCTGCCAAAACTCAGTGGGGTTTTCGACACTCTGTGCATACATAGCTAGGTACTGATCGTTATCAATATGAGCCCGTTGCTTTGCTTGCACCGGTACTGAATAAACCGTTTGCGACATAAATCCTCCTCAATTTGGCGACTACTTTTCTGCCTCATAGCTTGTATTTTCGCGGCTTCAAGCACCATTAGACCATAGTCTAGATTGATTAATCATAACGATAGGTCAATGCTTTTGCCATGGTCACGTAACAGGGCCTGATTGAATGCAGAACCTAACAAGGAGCACCGCAATGCAACAACAACTTAAAAAATCTCTGCTTGCCAGTGCAGTACTTGGCGGCCTCTTGATGGCCCCAGCACATGCTGCTGATGCACCAAAATGGAGCTTTGGCGGCTATGTCAAACTTGACGCCTTTATGAGCGACTATGGCGATGGCACAGCCGCCGGCAGTGGCAACCTCGGTCGGCAGTTTTATATCCCTAGCCTCACCCCAGTAGGCGGCAGCGGTGACGATGCGGTCACCGATTTCCATGCCCGTCAATCACGGTTTTGGTTTGATGCCAAACAAACCCTCGATAACGGCGAGACCATCAGTGGCCGCATCGAGCTCGATTTTATGACCGTGCCGGTGGGTGACGAACGTATCACTAACTCCTATGCTCCACGCTTACGGCAAGCCTTTATAACCTACGGTAAATGGACCTTTGGGCAAACCTGGTCGAACTTCCAGGAACTGAGCATATTGCCGGAGTCGGTTGATTTTATCGGTGCTACCGACGGTATGGTGTTCGTACGTCAGGCCCAGGTGCGCTACACCGATGGCAACTTTAGTGTGGCACTGGAAAACCCTGAAACCACAGTGACCCCTTTTGGTGGCGGCGCCCGCATTACCTCAAGCGATAGCGTGATGCCCGATTTTACCGTCAAATATAAAGGTAAAACCGGCGATGTGAGTTGGGCGGTAGCCGGTTTAGTGCGGCAATTGGCTTATGACGTGAGCGGCACCGGTAGTGATGAGACCACCAACGGCTATGGCGTCAGTTTGTCGGCTAAGTGGCAGCTCGGCGACAACGATGTACGCGCTTCATTCACCACCGGTAAAGGTATCGGCCGCTACATGGGTCTGAATACCTTTAATGGCGCAGTGATTGATGCCAATGGCGAACTTGAAGCTATCAAAACCAGTGGCATGACCCTCGCCTATCGCCACGTGTGGAATGATAAGTACCGCAGTAACCTGGTCTACAGCTATGGTTCAGCCGATAACGATACGGTGCTGACCGGTAATGCCACCAAGTCAACGCAGCGTATTGGCTTCAACATCATGTATCAGGCAGAACAACGCCTAACCTTTGGTGCGGAAATTTCCAAGGCCATGCGCGAGGTTGAAAACGGCGCTGATGGTGACTTAACACGCCTGCACTTTATGGCGATGTATAGCTTCTAGATCCAGCCAAAATTGCATTTTGCGATTGCTTGTATAAAAAAACCGCCAGATGGCGGTTTTTTTGTGCTCCGCGCAGGTACAATGCGCGTATCTTGTACAGCCATTCATGCCCGTACAACAAATCGCTGGAGGTATATCATGCGTATCGTTACTTTGGCTCTTTTAATAACAATCGGTGCCAGCCTAAGCGGCTGTGCCACTCAGCCCAACGCCCCGGAAATTGTCGGCGAGCCACGCGCCGCTATCGATAAAAAAGAGGTGCGGATTTATAATAAACGGCCAAGCGGCAGCGAAGAGATTGCTCATTTGAGTACTACCTATGCGCTAGCAACACGCACTACCGATGAAGAAAAACTGGCTTATGCGATTGGCCGATTACAAACACAGGCAGCTCGATTGGGCGCCAATGTCATCGTTATCACCGATGTTGCGCGGGAATCGTCCAG
>CAYXGO010000218.1:0-2711 GCA_964464575.1 uncultured Pseudomonas sp.
CACGTTTGCCATGATAAGTTTCCTTTTTAAAGGGGTTATGCCTCCATACATCCCATAATTCGACCCGCGTGACCCGTATAATAGACGGTAGTCAGAGCAAGCACCCCGAACGATGTGACGATGTATGTGTGTGTTTAAGTTAATGCCTTACAAACCGTTGCCTCACTCAACACCAACGAGGTGGCAGTGAACGAGGTGTTTGAAAGTGCGCGCGCTTTATACCATAAAATCCAGCAACAGCGCAACTTTTATGCTGGCTTTTGCACTTTTATAGCGCCCGTCAAACTGCTAAACTAAACGTCCTTTTTAGCGCAATAGATAAGTGACGACTGATTGGCATGAGTATTATCATCAAAACCCCTGACGAAATCGAAAAAATGCGCGTGGCTGGGCGCTTAGCTGCCGACGTGCTGGAAATGATCGTGCCTTACGTGAAGGCCGGCGTCACCACCGATGAAATCAATCAACGTTGTCACGATTACATCATTGCCAATGGTGCTATCCCTGCACCGCTGAATTATCACGGTTTCCCTAAATCGGTATGTACCTCGCTGAATCATGTGGTGTGTCATGGTATTCCGAATGACAAGCCGCTCAAAGATGGCGATATTATGAACCTCGACGTGACCGTTATTGTGGACGGTTATCACGGCGATACCTCGCGTATGTTTGTGGTGGGTCAGCCGAGCATTTTGGCTGAACGGCTGATCCGAGTCACCCAAGAGTGTTTGTATTTAGCTATTAATATGGTACGCCCGGGTATTCGCATGGGTGATTTCGCCGCTGCGATTCAAAAGCATGCCGAAAGCAACGGCTACTCCATTGTGCGGGAATATTGTGGCCATGGTATTGGTGCTACATTCCACGAAGAGCCGCAAATACTGCACTATGGTACTCCAGGTACTGGCGAAGTATTGAAACCCGGCATGTGTTTTACCATTGAGCCCATGGTCAACGCCGGTAAACGCCATACTAAATTGATGCGTGATGGTTGGACTGTGCTAACCAAAGATCGCAGCTTAAGCGCGCAGTGGGAGCACACTCTGCTGGTCACCGAAAGTGGTGTTGAAGTGTTGACTTTACGCAGCGATGAGCAATTACCGCGTATTATTGATCATTCGAGTGCCGCATAAATGACCCCAGCTGCTGTGGTGTGGCCGCATCCATTGAACATCACTCAGCTGCGCGACACGCTCGAGCAAGCCCAGCAGCAACAAGCAGATGCCTTTTCTAGTGCAGCCATTGAGCAGCTATTACAGCAGCGCAGTGCGGTTATCGATAGTCTCGTCAGCTATTTATGGCAACAATTCGACCTGCCACAACAGCAACTGTGTGTGCTCGCTGTTGGCGGCTATGGCCGCGGCACGCTGCACCCGGGGTCTGATATTGATTTACTCATTCTGCATCAACAACCATTAGATCAAGCCAGCAATCAGGCTTTAGTGCAGTTTGTGCAATGCTTATGGGATCTGCGGCTTGATGTCGGCCACAGTGTGCGTACTATCGCTGAATGTTTGCAACAAGCCGCCGAGGATATCAGCACCGCGACCAGTTTATTGGAGCACCGCTGGTTAATTGGTGACAAAGAATTAGCCGCCCGTTTCACCATGGAAGTGCATCACCATTTACCCTGGAGCAGCCGTAATTTTTATCAGGCCAAGCTACGCGAACAGCAACAGCGGCATCAGCAATACCACAGCACCTCGTATAATCTTGAGCCGAATATTAAAAGTAGTCCAGGTGGCTTGCGCGACATTCAAACCATCAGCTGGATAGCGAAACGGCATTTTCAGACCCAAAGCGATGAAGCATTAGTCGAATATGGCTATGTGACCGCAGCGGAACTCATCGAACTGCGCAGCCACCAAGATTTTCTCTGGCGCGTTCGTTTTGCTCTTCACCTTGAAGCGGGCAAAAAAGAAGACCGTTTATTATTTGATTATCAACCTGGGGTGGCCGCACGCATGGGCTACGGTGAATCAGGTAAACGCTGCGTTGAAGCCATGATGAAAGATTACTTTAATGCCGTGGTCGCCGTCAGTGAACTCAACGCCATGTTATTGCAGTTTTTTGAGCAGGCCATTTTAGCACCGAACCTTAGTCAACCAGCTGCGGGCACTGACAATCGCAGTTCTAGCGAGCTTAACGCTGACTTTAAGCGTGTCGGTCACAGCATTGTTGCGCGCCATGACCAAGTATTCAGTCACCCACGGCAAATTATGAGTTTCTTCTTATTAATTGCCGAATACGGTGATATTCATGCGGTGCAAGCGCAAACCATTCGCTTATTGCGTAATGCCCGACGCAGTCTACGTCGCCCGCTATCTGATGATGAGCAGTGTCGACAGTTGTTTATGGCGATCATGCGCCATCCCAATGGCTGCGGTCATGCCCTCAGCTTGATGCATAAGCACAAAATCTTGGCGCATTATTTGCCGCAGTGGCAGCAAATTGTTGGGCAAATGCAATTTGACTTATTTCACGCCTATACCGTAGACGAGCACAGTTATCGCGTGGTGCGTAACCTGTACCGTTACAGTGACCCCCACTACGCCAGTGAATTTCCGCTATGCGCAGACTTGGTCGCCAGCTTTGATAAGCCCGAATTATTGTATTTGGCCGGCATCTTTCACGATATCGCCAAAGGTCGCGGCGGCGATCACTCCGAGCTTGGTGCCATCGATGCCCGCAATTTTGCCGTGGCGCACAAT
>CAYXGO010000219.1:0-2568 GCA_964464575.1 uncultured Pseudomonas sp.
CTGGCGCAGGCGCTGATCATGATGTTGACGAACGATAGCATAGGCCACCACGCCGCGATAAAACATGCCGACTACGGTGGCAGTAAACACCTCGGCGGTATCACCACGATGGCGATGATAATGCAGCTTCACGGCGGCTTGCTGGAGTGCGGCTTGCTGCAGTTTGTCACTGATGTCGATACTGATATTCGGCCCTAGCAGCCGATGAGACGCCGACGTTACTCGCACCCGTTGCAGCCAACGCGACGCTGGGGTATCACGGTTGGCTAATTGATGGCTGGCACGATTAAATAGGGCTTTGACTGGGGTGAAGAGATGCGTTGGCCCTAAGCTCTTCAGTTGTTGCTCGGCGATCACCAACGCTAGCGCTACGGCATCGTCCATTTCGAGTAAGCGCTCAAAATCAATGGTATCGAGCGCCCATACATCGGCACGGCTTTGGGTGCTGCGCTCATCGTCGCGGTACAGGCCAAAATGCCCCTCGAGAGCCTTCAAATCACGTTGAACGGTGCGCTTATCAACCAACTCAAGCTCTTTTTCGGCGAAATAGTCAAGTAACTCCGCTACTGTACGCGGCCGCTCATACAACGCTAATAACATGTAAATACAACGTAAAACGACAGTCTTCTTATCGTTGCGCTGCGAAGTGGTCGTTCCTGCCATGGCTCGTGTCCGTGTACAATAGGGTTCCTTGATGCTAGCGATGATTGCCTGCTAAAGTCAAAATTATGTTATATTAGCCGTCATGTTGTCGGCCGTACGCGGTCGTAGGTAAGACCCGAGGGAATGCACCATGCAAACGGAACGTCCTATTGTGTTACCCGCCTTGCCGGGCATGTTTTTCCGTTCATTGTTTACCGTTGCCCGCAGCGGCGAACGCGTTGCCAGTGCCAGCGAGATGCGTGGCACCTTCAAATCGGCTGGTTTCAACAGCGATCAATTGCAGCGCTTTTGCCAAGCCTTTGGTGGCTTTATCAGCGATGTTCCGCTGACCATGATGTATTGCTTGGCACAACGCGTGCATTTAGCACAGATGCTTGATGAGAAGTTTCCGTGGCCAGCGCCTGGCTTGGTGCATGTGAGTAATTCACTGCAACAGCATGCGCCCATAAGCATCAATCAAGGTTTCACCATGCAGGCCACTATTCAGCTTCCGGCCCGCGGGCCAGCAGTGTCGGCACGGCGTTTACGGCCGTTGTTTGAAGTGGAATTTTGGCAAGCCGACCAGTTAGTAGCCAGTTGCACCAGCGAGTATCAAGTGCGACCCAAAAATAGCCCACCGCGCTCGGCTAAAACACGTGAACAAAAGCAAGCAACGCCGCCGGGTGAGCAATGGCAGCGCTTAGGTAGTTGGTCACTCGATAGCGCTACCGGTCGCCAGTACGCGCGGCTGTCTGGTGATTTTAATCCAATTCACTTACACCCGCTGTTATCGCGTTGGTTTGGTTTTGACCAGCCGATCATTCATGGCATGTACATGGTGGCTCGCGCACAAGCGGAAATTGAGCGCCATAGTGGTCGCGCTATGCAACGTTTGGATGTTGAATTTAAACGCCCAGTGGCGTTACCAGCGACCATTTGTTTATGGCAACAAGCGGAGTTAGATGGCGTGCAAGGTGGCTATCAGATCTGTGGCGCTGACGACCACCTGCAACGGTTAGAAGGTCACTTCAAACTATTTGCCTAACGGTTACCCGCGACTTAGTCGCGGGTTCCAGTCAGGTTCAGTTCTTCAATAGTATTGGCATCAATATCAGCTTGCTGGAAATAAATATCACGCAATTGCGGCATACTTGAATACAGCAAGGTCTGGTCAAGATAATGATCAGAGGCGCTATTTGATGACTGCGAATAGCTCAGCAAACCCTGTGCTACTGGGCCTTCGTCAGTAAACTCCATGGCGAACATCCAGCTTGAACCATAGGTAATATGGTAGCCACCAGCTGCGGCGCTTAATGCCGAGCCGCTCAACAATGGGTAGGTGTGACGCCGTAACAAGGTACCATCGTTACCCATGTTGCTGCTGAACACGTTGAAACCACCTTCAATGTTGTTTGAACCACCCCACGGTAATTTCTGCCCTGAGGCTTGACCATTTGGCAAGCTGCGCTCAACAAATTGTACTGAGCCCAGAGTTGCTGCAGGGTCAAGACCGGCATTGGTGATGCGTAATTGCGCGGTCGCAAATTGCTGTAGCACAGTATCATTAGCCGCTAGCGTATTTGGCGTGGTGGTTGGTTGTGCTGGGTCAAACGGTACCTGCCACTGGCGATTACGATTGAACTCGCTGGCAAATTCGCGGAACATCATGGCGCCCACTGAGTTTGGATTGTAAAGCCCATCCCATGCACCCAGTGCGTCACAGCCCGGTTTGATGTTGACCTCTGTACCCGAGCTTAAAACCACTGGATTTTCGCCTTGTGCTTGGCAGTGTACTAATAAGTCAGCCAGCACTTCTTCGCCGAGGAAGTTACGGTTACCCACTAAGCGGTCAACCAAATCAGCTAAGGTAAAACGGCCATCCACTGAACCACCTTCAGCCAGCATTTTCTGGCCCATACGCGAGCG
>CAYXGO010000220.1:0-2503 GCA_964464575.1 uncultured Pseudomonas sp.
CTGCGCGCCGGTGAAGTCAGCGATGTGTTTCCGTATCCGCAGCAGCTGCGCTTTGCCAGGCGCAGCTGAGCAGATGTTCAGGCGCCGTTAGAACAGCGCCTCGTTCAACCACAGATGCGCCGCAATACTGGCAAAATAGCCCAGCAATATCACCGGTGCCCATTTTAAGTGGCTAGCAAAGGTGTAGTAGCCGCGCGCTTGCCCCATCAAGGCTACCCCAGCGGCCGAGCCAATCGACAGCAAGCTACCACCCGTACCGGCCGTTAGCGTGATCAGCAACCATTGACCGTGCGACATATCAGGCTGCATGGACAGCACCGCAAACATCACCGGAATGTTATCAATCACCGCCGACATTAACCCTAAGGCCACGTTGGCGTAGGTTGGGTGCCAATCGGTATAAAGGGTTTCTGATAGCAGCGACAAATAGCCCATAAAGCCTAAGCCGCCCACACACATGACGATGCCGTAAAAGAACAACAAGGTGTCCCACTCGGCGCGCTGCACCCGGCTAAATACGTCAAAAGGTACGACCGAGCCTAAGCGCTCTAGGCGTTTCATGTCACCGGCGCGTTCGGCGTGTGCGCGTTTGCGTGCCAGTGAGCCGGGTAAGGTCATACGCAGGTAGTAACCGAAGAATTGCAAGTAGCCTAGGCCCATCATCATGCCCATCACCGGCGGCAGGTGCAGCCACATATGACCCACCACAGCGGTGGCAATGGTCAGCAAAAATAAGGTGGTGATACGCAAGGCACCGCGTTTTAATTCCACCTCTTCTTCTACCGCGCTCGGCTGTTTATTTTCAATGAAGAAGCTCATCACCAAGGCCGGTACCAGGTAATTGATCACTGACGGAATAAACAACGCGAAGAATTCTGAGAAGGTCACCATGCCAGCTTGCCACACCATCAAGGTGGTGATGTCGCCGAATGGGCTGAAGGCACCTCCAGCGTTGGCGGCAATGACAATGCCAATAGAAGCGATACTGATAAACTTTTTGTCGCCTTCAGCCACCTTCATGATCACCGCACACATCAGCAAGGCAGTGGTGAGGTTGTCGGCGACTGGTGAAATAAAGAACGCTAAACCGCCCGATAACCAGAATAACTGCCGATAGCTAAAGCCTTTTTTCACCATCCAAGCGCGCAGCGCATCAAACAGCCGGCGCTCTTCCATGGCATTGATATAGGTCATGGCCACTAACAAGAACAACATTAGCTCGGCGAATTCAAGCAAGTTGTGACGAAACGCGTCTTCGGCAACCCCCGGTAGGTTGTTATTGGCGTAGGTCCAGCCAATGATGATCCAGATCAAACCTGCCGCGACCAGTACCGGCTTGGATTTGCGCATATGCAAACGTTCTTCACCCATCACCAGTAAATAGGCGGCAGTGAAGATAATGATGGCAACGATACCAGCGGTGGAGGTAGTTAAATCGAGTGAGCCAGCGGCAGCAGCGGCTGGGGCACTGATCATGAATAACACCAGGGCAAGTAGGCTAAGTTTCCACATGCACAATAGTCCTTCTGTACGACACGAGCGGGGAGGGGTATTTAATCGCGCGCATCCTACCATAAAAAAGCCGTTTCAACCTGCGTTAAAACGGCTTTTGCACAACTATTTGTGGGTACTCTTTGCGGCACTCTTGCTAATGCGCAGCGAACTGTTCTTCTTCGGTGGAGCCGGTCAGCGCGGTCACCGATGAGCTGCCGCCTTGAATCACTGTGGTGATGTCATCAAAGTAGCCGGTGCCCACTTCTTGCTGGTGCGCCACAAAGGTGTAGCCTTTGTCGGCGGCGGCAAATTCTTGTTGTTGCAGCTTAATATAGGCCGCCATGTCGTTGCGGGCGTAATCATGCGCCAGTTCGAACATGTGGTACCACATATTATGCACCCCCGCCAAGGTGATGAACTGGAAGGCATAGCCCATGGCGCCTAGTTCGCGCTGGAACTTGGCGATGGTGGCGTCATCGAGGTGGCGCTTCCAGTTAAACGATGGCGAGCAGTTATACGCCAATAGCTTACCCGGATACTTAGCATGAATGGCTTCGGCGAATTGCCGGGCTTCGTCCAGATCCGGTTTGGCGGTTTCACACCACAGCAAGTCGGCATAGGGGGCATAAGCGAGGCCGCGCGAAATAGCCTGTTGAATGCCCGGAGTAACGCGGTAGAAGCCTTCGCTGGTGCGTTCGCCGGTACAGAATGGCTGGTCATTGGGGTCAACGTCGGCGGTCAGTAAGTCCGCGGCGTTGGCATCGGTGCGCGCCAAAATTAAGGTCGGCACACCGGCTACGTCTGCAGCTAAGCGCGCGGCAATCAACTTTTGCACTGCCTCTTGGGTGGGCACCAATACCTTGCCGCCCATATGGCCGCACTTTTTCACTGAGGCCAGTTGGTCTTCAAAATGCACCCCAGCGGCACCGGCTTTGATCATGTTGCGCATCAATTCATAGGCGTTTAGCACGCCACCAAAGCCGGCTTCGGCATCGGCCACAATCGGGGC
>CAYXGO010000221.1:0-2493 GCA_964464575.1 uncultured Pseudomonas sp.
GTTCCCTATGTGTTATTGGGGGTAGCGGCACTGACTCTCATTCGACCACCAAGCCAACCCCATCATCGTTCCAGCACCGATGTTAAGTTTATTCAGGGCTGTGCCACGTATGGGTTGTTGATTGCCTTAGCCGGTTTATTGCTACTGATTCCGCACTTAATGTTCCAGCAGCCGTTCTTAGCCCGCCACCCAATGGGGAGCCTGATTGTCTGTGCCAGTCTAATGCTGGCTGGAACCGCATTGTATGCCACCCATCATAGCGGTCGTCGGCCCATGCCCAAGCTAGCGCGGTCGAGCTTTACCTTCACGGTGCTGGTACTGTTCAGTGTCCTGACAGCGGGCATCGTAATGTTTCATAATGCAATGGAATCGATACGGCTTCAGGGTGTACAAGCTGTTGAGGGCCTGAATTCGGCGCGCAAGGCGACGGGCTCTGCCAATATCGACCTGTTTCGCCGTTTAGCGGCGCGATGGGAAGCTTATTCATCGGCTGATCATGATCGGCTGATGGATTTAGATATGCGCGATTTTCTCGAGCAAGTCGATTTTCTCGACAGCTTTATTTTGCTGGCACCCAATCAACAAGTGCGTTGGGAACGGGTCAAGCCCAATGAAAAGCCGTCCGCCTATCTGCTCTCCAGTGACCCTGCTATTGTGGCTGAATTGGCGGCTAATCCCTATCTGACTGGTGTGCAGTTGATGGTGGTATCGCCACAACTGGTGTTTCCGCGTTCTAAGTTACTAGTGCGGCTGAGCGTTAAATTTGCTGACGATGAGCCAGGTCGCCCGAGCTCATTTATTGCGGTATTAGACGTACAACGCATGCTGGCGGTGGCTAACTCTGGCGTGTATTCGCCGATCTTTACCTACACCGAAGTAGGCGATGACCGACTTTTGGACCAGCATGGCTTTTGGGTGACCCCAGAAAACCAAATGTACTTGCAAGAAAGCGCGCTATTTTTGCACCGCGGGCAGCTCAGTACCGACTACAGTAGCGGTACACCTATTTATAGTTATTTGTACGACTTACGCGACATGCAGGGTACCGCTAATTTACAGGTGCTGATTGTACTGGCCGGCATGGGCTTGGTGCTGCTGGTGGTACTGGCGGTTGAGCGTAACGCTACCTTGGAGGACCAAGGTGCGCGCTTGAAGTATCAGGCCGAACATGATGCCTTAACCGGGTTGCTCAACCGCAACAGTATTGAACGCTTTATTGCCAAACGCTTCAATGAACAGGGTGATATGGCGGTATTGTTCATTGACCTCGATGGTTTTACCCTGATTAACGATAGTCTCGGCTTACAGGTAGGTGACGAACTATTGCGCATGCTGGCGCAGCGGCTGCAGAATAATCGCCCACGTAACACCGAATTGGCGCGTTTTGCTAGCGATGAGTTTTTACTGGTCATGCAAGGTGTCAGCGGTCATGCTGAGCGCGTGTTGCAAAGTGCTAATGACATGATGTCTATTGTCGCTCAGCCATACCGAATTGGGCCGCACAAGATCTATTTAACTGCCAGTATTGGTGTGGCCATGCAAACCGACGACCAGCGGACGCCGCTGGAGTTAATTCAGCGTGCCGATATGGCCATGCACCAAGCGAAAAAATTAGGCCATAACCACGTTCAAGAGTACGACCGCTCCATGGCGCAGCGCATGCAGAGCATGGTGTCTATGCGTTCAAGTTTGCAAGAAGCTATTGAACACGACCGCTTGCAACTGTACTACCAGCCTATCGTCAATTGCGCCAACCAGCAGGTCGAAGCCTATGAGGCGCTGTTACGCTGGGTGCATGAAGATGGCAAAGTGGTCAGCCCCGGTGAGTTTATTCCATTGGCGGAAATGACTGGGCAAATTGTGCCCTTGAGTGAATGGGTGTTTCGCCAAGCCTGTCATGACTTGGCAACGATTCGTGACAAGGGCGATTATAAGATCACCGTGAACGTATCAGCGCTGCATTTTCATCGTGCTAACTTTGTGGAGTTTCTCGAAGAGACCCTTGCCAGCAGCGGCGTTAAAGCGCAGTGGATTGAACTGGAAATGACCGAGTCGATCTTATTGGAGAATAGCTATTACGCCATTCGCCAATTGCAGCGCTTGCGTGAGCTCGGCTTTACTGTGGCCTTGGATGATTTTGGTACCGGCTTCTCGAGTTTGAGCTACTTGAAGCGCTTACCCGTTGATAAGGTGAAAATTGACCGCACCTTTGTGGCCGGTATTCGTACCCATAAGAGTGACCGCGTACTGATTGAGAGCGTGATTAAAATTGCCCAGAGTCTGAGCTTTAATGTGGTGGCTGAGGGTGTGGAAACGCCGCAGCAGGCCGAGTTCGTCACTGAACTCGGCTGCAACTACATGCAGGGCTTTTATTTTGCCCGGCCAGCACCTATCGACGAGCTGTAATAGGCCGTTGCGGTTACCTTGATATAAGCGTTAGCAGCAATCGCCTCAGTACTGGCGTCACTGGTGATACCACGAATAATGGTACCG
>CAYXGO010000222.1:0-2475 GCA_964464575.1 uncultured Pseudomonas sp.
AACAGCAAATCCACGGCGTTGACAAACGACGGTGGCGGGAAGAAATTGTATTCAGGGAGCACGAAAACGTATGCGTCGGCTTTAGCAACGCTGGCGGACCATTGTTTGGTGGCGGCATGTTCGTATTGTTGCGCCATAGGGTGCTTGGGCTCGTTGTAGAGCGGTAAGTGAAAGTCGGCTAGGTCTATCAGTTGGCTGCTAAAGCCTTCATGCTGTGCAGCTTGTTGCAGAAACCAGCCAGCTACAGAAGGGCCCACGCGGCCCGGGCGAGTGCTACAAATAATAACCTGTAACTGTAAGCTCATGATAACTCCGGTGCGGTGAATTGTACGCCATGCTCACTGAGCAATTGCGCAAGATGAAGCAATAACGCCTCGTTATGATGACGGCCAGCAAACGAAATGCCGACCGGTAAGCCTTGCTCACTGAGGCCACTGGGAACCGTAAGTACCGGCTGCCCGGTGAGGTTATAAAGCGCTACATAGGGGAAGCAGTAATCCATATAGGGAATGGCTTCACCGTCTAATTGGATACGCCCATGGTGATGATTATGCTCAAACGCCGGCCCCATGGACGTTGCACTCATCACCACATCAACCTGCTGATAGCTGCGTTGTACTTCGCTGATAAGTTCCGCCCGTTCATATAAAGCACGGCTGTAATGTTTAAAGTTCATACTTAAGCCGCGCTTCAGCGGCTCAATAACTTGCAACGAGCTATCGCGCAGGGCTGGGCGGAATTTCCAATAGAATAGTTGGCGAATCGGCCAGCTGAGGTTCTGAGCTATCGAATAGCCGAACAGTTCAGCCCAATTGGCCATGATGCGTTGGGCTAAGTGGTGATCGAGTTGCACCGGGGTAACGCTTGCGCCGGCGTGCTCAAGCAGCTGCTGCATGCGGTTAAGGCCCTGCTGCACTGCTTGCCCTGGGTGTAAGCCATGAAAACTCGACAATAATCCCACGCGCAGATTTTTTAAGGTGGGCAGCGGCTGGGACGGCGCCGCAGGTTGATAAAGCACCTGATACGCCAGCGCTAAATCCTCGGCACTGCGCGCGAGTGGACCAGTGCAATTCATCACACTCATACCCAGTCGGTGTTCCGGCAACGGCGGCACATGGCCATCATGGGCATGACCATTCTCGGTGGGCTTCAAGCCAAACAGGCCACAGTAGCTGGATGGATTTCGGATCGAACCGCCAATATCACTGCCTAATTCTAAGCTAGTTAAGCCTGCTGCTAACGCTGCCGCGCCACCGCCGGTACTGCCACCGGGCGTACGCTTGGGGTCAAATGGGTTATTGGCGGTGGGATACAGCGGCCCGAAGGTTTGGCTATCAGCCAGCAACTGCGGCACGTTGGTCTTGCCTAAAATCACCGCTCCGGCGTCGAGCAAACGCTGTACTAAGGGCGATGTAGTTTGGCCGACATAGTTTTTCAGCGGCGGGTAATTTAAGCTGGTGCCGGTGCCTTCCAGTAAATAGCATTCTTTAATTGAGATCGGTACACCATGCAGGGGGCCGCGCTGTTGCTGTTGATCACGCTGCTGTGCTTGTTTCAGTGCCTGCTCAGCGTAGACTTGCACGTACGCATTGAACTGCGGATTATACTGCTCAATACGCGCCAAATAATGCTCGGTAGCGGCTACCGAGGTCAGTTCATTGCGCGCAATGGCAGCGGCAATGTCGCTTGCAGATAAATAGTGCACAGAGGCCTCCTTGAATGATGAATTCATCGTTACTGAGTGGCGAGCAAAAGTAAAGAGTAAACCAGATTGGCGTGCGCGGCGTAAGAGATGGCCTAAACCGTTACCCTTGGGTAACTGACAGCAGCTTTTGTGGAGGAGTATGCCATTATGCTGAATATGGACTTTGCCCAGCGGGTGGTGATTGAAACCGCTAGCGCTGAATGGCAGCCGAGCCCGTCGCCGGGCGTGTTGCGCAAATTGCTCGAGCGCGAAGAAGCCGAGCGTGGCCGCGCCACCAGTATTGTGCGTTATGAGCCAGGCTCACGCTTTAACACCCACAAACACCCCTTAGGTGAGGAAATTTTTGTGCTCGAGGGGGTGTTTTCGGATGAGTCGGGTGATTACCCAGCCGGCAGCTATTTGCGCAACCCACCGGGTACAGCGCATGCGCCGTTCAGCGAGCCAGGCTGTGTGCTGTTCGTGAAATTGCACCAATTTGCCGCGGACGATTTAACCACAGTTCGTATCAACACCTCTCAAGCGCAGTGGCTGCAGGGTTACGGTGGTCTGCAAGTGATGCCATTGCATGATTTCGGCGGCGAACATGTGGCGTTAGTGAAATGGCCAGCGGGCGAAGTGTTTAAACCGCATCGGCATTTTGGTGGTGAAGAAATTCTGGTGTTAAGTGGTGAGTTCATTGATGAGCATGGCCGCTACCCAGCCGGTACCTGGTTGCGCAGCCCGCATGCTAGCTTGCACACCCCACGGGTAGAACAAGAAACCATTATTTA
>CAYXGO010000223.1:0-2452 GCA_964464575.1 uncultured Pseudomonas sp.
CAGCAAACGTGCGTCAGTATCTGCAAGACCAAGGTTTTATTGGTTCGGGCGGTGGTCGCTTCTTTATCAACGGTGTTGATACTGAAACCAAGGGTGTAGATATCGTAGTGAACTATCCGTTGGTAACGGAAACTGCCGGTTCGTTCAATTTCACCTTTGCCGCTAACTTCAACGACACCAAAGTCACTAAGGTACCAAGTATTCCTGTGCTTGAGGCGTTAAATCCGGCGCCAACATTATTTGCTCGGGTGAACATCAAAACCTTTGAAGAAGGCACACCGGATAATAAATTTGCCTTTACCACGGACTGGAACTTTGGTGAATTTGGTGCAACCTTCCGCGCTACTCGTTACGGTGATGTGTTAGTTCCGAATAGTAATGCTGCCAACGATTATTACCTCGACGCCAAGGTAATCGCTGATATCGAAGGTCGCTGGGATATTACCGATAACGTCCGCTGGACCGTAGGTATCGACAACATCGCCGATACTTACCCTGTTGAAGCGCCTATCTCACAGAACGGTACTGGTAATACGCCGTACTCAAACTACTCGCCGTTTGGCCGCGCTGGACGTTTAGTCTATACCCGCTTAAGCTATAATTTCTAAGCCGCAAGCGATAATTAAAAAGCGCCTTCGGGCGCTTTTTTTATAGGGTGAGGGCAATGATACGGCAGGTTCAGTTACTAAAACTCATCATGATAGTGGGCGTGAGCCTTATCGTTATCGGCCATATTGTGCTGATTTACACCTTTGCCAGTGCATCGGCGGATTACCGAGGGTTTATCGTCGGTGCTGCTTGCAACGCTGTCGGCATTATCATGTCGCTACCGACAAAAATTTACCTCACCTTGGTGTTGATGGAACACGAGCAAAAGGTCAACAAAGACGCTAAGTGGTGATGCAAACCATAACCTATCGCTATTTTTAATGTGCCCAGCTGTTACTCGGCGAAACGCGCTTCAATAGCCTGATGGAGTTGTTTTTTCAGGCCCAACATAAACACTACTTCAGCGACGACAAACAACGGCCCAATGGCTAACCCCATAATGTCATCGACAAATGCCGGTTTACGCCCTTCAAAGTAATGGCCGATAAATTGGAATACCCAGCCCACCACGAATAAGCCCACGCCCCATAGCAGCCATTCGGTGGTTGACAATAGCGCTACTTGTTGTCCGAGTACCAGGCAACCCGCTAGCAGCAGGCCCATCACCGCGCCCAAGGCAACGTCCAGTTTTAAGTAGAATAGGGTGGCAATGACCGCAACCAGCAGTGCCGGTGACAGTGTCCAATCGGCGACCAAAAAGCTGGGGCGCGACAATAAAATCAGTAAAGCAATCACGATCATCGGGATACCGACTAAATGGGTGGCGATATTGCGACGGTCACGGTGATAGGCGGCATATTGAGCAAGATGGTCAGTAATTGTTTTCATAGCCAAGTTCCTGTGGTTGAATGTAGCACTTATTTATCAGTTTCTCTCGATAAGCACAAGGACAGACCATGTCAGCGCAACGCGAACAATTGGAACGGCGTGCCTTTTTACTCTTCTTAGCCGCTGTTAGTGTGGCCTTTGGTGCCATTTTATGGCCATTTTGGGGGGCTATTTTTTGGGCCTGTGCCATTGTGGTTATTTTTGCACCACTGCAACAACGCTTGCATCAGCGCCTGCCTAAGTACCCGAATACCGTCGCCTTGTTGACGCTATTGTTCTGTATGGTCGTGGTGATAGTGCCGGTTGCCTTTATTGGCTCGGCCTTTATTCAAGAAGGTGTACAGTTTTATCAGCGCCTCGATTCCGGCGAATTCGACCCGCGCCAAGCTGTGCAAAAATTGCGTGATGCCTTCCCAGTGCTTGATGCCGCCTTAATTGAGTTTGGTATTACCGGTGAATCAGTGCGCGATAATCTCACCGAATTGGTGAAAAGCGTGAGTGGCTTTATGGCGCGTGAAACCCTCGCCATTGGGCAGAATACCTTTGGCTTTTTAATGAGCTTGGCACTCATGCTGTATCTGGCATTCTTCTTGCTCCGCGATGGTGACAAGTTACAGCAGCTGATTATTAAAGCGCTGCCATTAGGGGATGAACGCGAGCAAGCATTACTGCAAAAGTTCTCTGAAGTGACCCGGGCAACGGTGAAAGGGAATTTAGTGGTGGCGCTGGTGCAAGGTGCTTTGGGTGGCATTATTTTTTGGATTTTAGCGATTCCTGGGCCATTTTTGTGGGGTGTAGTGATGGCGTTATTGTCACTGATCCCAGCGGTTGGCGCGGCGTTGATTTGGCTACCTGTTAGCCTCTATTTATTTGCCAGCGGTGACTGGGTCAGCGGTAGTATTTTAATGGCTTACGGCGCCTTGGTGATTGGTTTGGCCGATAACGTCCTGCGGCCACTATTGGTCGGCCGTGATACCAAGTTACCCGATTACGTGGTGCTATTTTCAACCATTGG
>CAYXGO010000224.1:0-2446 GCA_964464575.1 uncultured Pseudomonas sp.
CCCCTAGGGTTGGCGTATAAGCGGTATCGCTTTGGCTGTAGAACTGCTCCACGTCGGCGTAAATTTCCGCCACCGGCAAGGAGTGCTCAATGGTGGTGTGACCGTCGGCAATCATGCTGAGGTTGTGCTGCATCAACGAGCCCCCCTCTGGTACCACCATCACGCCCAACTCACGGCCAGCCTGAATAAACTGCTGACGCTGATTACGGCGCGGCTGGTTGTAACTCTTGACTGAGAACGCTCCCACTTTGGCTAAACGCTCAATATGGAACTTGGCGTCATCGAGGTTATCCACGTGCGCGGTATAGCCTGGGCCATTGGCACCGTACAAAATGGTACCGGTGGAGAAGGTGCGCGGCGCCACAATTTTACCGGCCTTTTGCAGCTCGCTGGCGGCAAAAATCTGGGTGGTATCGTTGGACGGATCATGAATACTGGTCACGCCAAAGGCTAAGTTCGCGAAGCTTTCCCAGTTTTGCTGCGGGATAATCTCCTGCTCGCCTTGGCCGCCGTGGGCATGACCATCAAACAAGCCCGGCATCACGGTCTTGCCAGTGGTATCAATAACCGTTGCCCCCGCAGGTACGGTGACATCGCCCACCGCGCCCACTGCCACAATGGTATTGCCTTTCACCACCACAGTGCCTTGGGCGAATACTTGATCGCCTTCCATGGTCACCACTTGGCCACCCACAAAAGCGAGCGTTTGCTCATGGTTGTAGGCATCGGCATTAAAGCTGATATCCATACCGTTGCTCACCGCGCTGAACTCACTGGCGTTAGCCGGAATATCAAACAAGCCAGCCACTGAGGTGTGGTACAGCTCTGGCCCTAACGACCAATACAGCGCTTTGCCATCGGCAGTCCAAGAAATGCTCTCACCAGCGCGGGCTGATAATTGCTGCACCGGGAATTGCTTATCGGTTGGGCCAATTTTAATCGGCGCACCGCGCTCCACAAATGGCGTGACGAACACTTTAAAGCGCTCGGCAAAGGCTAAATGCTTGCCATCAGGCGACACACGGAACTCGGTGGCATGCTCAGCTTGATACAAGGTGCGGCGTTGCTTGGTGGTCAAATCGATCGATTGCAGCGCGCGCA
This sequence comes from uncultured Pseudomonas sp., assembly GCA_964464575.1. GTDB lineage: Bacteria > Pseudomonadota > Gammaproteobacteria > Enterobacterales > Alteromonadaceae > Pseudidiomarina. The sequence continues at coordinate 1,102 of CAYXGO010000224.1, forward strand.
TGCCGTCAAAACTCATCACATAAATGCGGTCGTTGCGGTCACCAAACTGCGGCTGAGTGCCACCGTTGCTGATGAACTGCGGCGCTGATTTGCCGTCGGTGGCAATGTGGTACAAGCCTGGCTCTAAACCATAGCTGCTATCGGTTAAATAGCCACCCGAGAACTTGCGATACACCAAGGTTTTGCCATCAGGGCTAAACACCGGCTCTACAAACTTACCGGTGCCGGTTGGCAGCACGGTTTCGCGACCTGAACGGATATCCCGAATGACAATTTGCCCTTGGCGCTCATCGTTCCAGGTCACATAGGCCAGCTTGCTGCCATCGCGCGAATAGCTTGGATACAACTCAAAAGCATCGCTGCGCTTGGTTAAGCGCTCCGGCTCACCACTTGGCAAGGCGCGGGTATACAACTGCCCTAACGCCTCAAACACCACCTGCTTAGCCGATGGCGCTACTTGCACCATACGCAGCATTTTGACCTTGAATTGCGGGTCGTCAATATCTTGCTGGAAGCGCAGCGCGGTTTGGATCTTCTTGGTGGTTTCCACGCTAAACGGGATCACCTTGGTGCTGCGGCTGGCTACGTCCAGCTGCATGATCTTGCCGTCGGCCCAGAAAATCATCGACTTGCTGTCTGGGCTCCAATCCATAGTCGGATACACGCCATGAATAGCCCAGGTTTCTTGCATATCGCGGTCAAGCTGCGAATACAAACGGGTTTGCTCGCCTGAGGCTAAGTCGTACAAAAACAGTACGCTGTTAAAGTCTTCGCGCTTGATAAAGGCCAAGTATTTGCCATCAGGTGATGGGGTTGGCCGAATGGCTCCGCCAGCGCCCGACAAAATCACGTTGATGTCGCCAGTTTCGCGGTCGTAGCGCTTAATTTTGTAGATGCCTTCTAGCGAATCTTTGCTGTAGTGGAAGGTTTTGCCTGGGGTGTCATCTTGGGAGAAATAAATATAGCGGCCATCCACCGAAAACGCTGGCTCGCCCAAGTCTTTCTGGTCGTTGGGGCGCTCAGTTAGCATCACCCCAGAGCCACCGTTGCGGTGATACATCCACACTTCACCGGCACCCAGTGAACGCTGCGCGGTGAAGTGCTTGCGTGCTACTAGGTAGTCGCTGTCGGGGCTCCAAGCTGGGCTATTGAGCAAGCGGAAAGTCTCTTTGGTGACCGCACGCGGCTCGCTGCCATCGGCGTTCATCACCCAAATATTGTCGCCGCCATCGGCATCGGAGGTAAACGCAATGTACTTGCCGTTGGGCGAATACACCGGCTGCATGTGCCAAGCAATACCGCCAATCAGCAGTTCGGCATCGCCACCGCTGGCTGGAATGCGGTA
>CAYXGO010000225.1:0-483 GCA_964464575.1 uncultured Pseudomonas sp.
TTCGTAGGTTTGGGTGGCTAAGTGAGCGCCGTTCGAGAAGATCTCGTTAGCTGACGGAGCCCGCTGCGCATGGCTTAGATTCAACGCCAGCTGTAGCGTGCTGTTAAGCGGCACGGTAAAGCCGAGTGAGGCGGACACTGGGGTAAAGTCGTAACTTTGGTTGCCTAATAACTCAGCATTGCTTGCTGTGACCGAGACGTTCTCGACACGGGCACCGGTTTGCCAGTTAAACTCACCCAATTGCTGCTCTAGCAACCAGAATAAAGCATGGCGGCTGGTGTCTGATGGCGGCGTGTAGGCCTCTTCACCGAAGGCTTGTTGCTGCTGGTCAAAATAGTGATAGCCAACGGCACCGTTCCAGCCTGCCAGCGGCTGGTGATTGGCAATTAAACGCAGCTCATGCTGGCGATTGGTAAAAGTGGTCGCCGGGTTGCCATCTTCAATTTCTTGGTGCTGATAATCGGTAAAACCATAGCGTAATTC
>CAYXGO010000225.1:493-2445 GCA_964464575.1 uncultured Pseudomonas sp.
GGGTTCTGCCAGCCACCATGAACTTGAATACGGTTTTGCCACAGGTCACCGAATGGGCCGGCCTCTGCGCCATGTTCGTCGGCGTGCTCGTCAGCGTGCTCATCGTCATGCTCTTCACCGTGATGGGCATGGCCCGGAATACCATACTGCTGTTCTGAGCGACCATAAGACACGCCAAAATAGCCATCATCAAAGATATAGCTGACACCGGTATTGATGCCTTGTGCATCGACGAAACTATTTTCAACATAGTTCAGGCGCTCACCTTCATCATTGGTAAATGTCGGTACCTCATAGTCATCGCTGCGACGCTTGAAGGCATCGGCATGCCAGACCGTGGATTTGTGGTCAGCGCTGAAACCGACTTGGCCCTCACGGCGGTTGCTGGCGCTATCGAGACTGAGGCCGAAGAAACCTTGTTGACCGCCAACAAAATTCTGCGCGATACGTTGGTCAACCACGTTAACGACGCCGCCAATCGCACCACTGCCATACAGCAAGGTAGCTGGGCCGCGTAAGATTTCAATTTGTTGTGCGGTTGAGGTTTCAGTGGTGACCGCGTGATCCGGGCTACCGCGCGAGACATCGGCGGTGTCTAAACCGTTTTGAGTGATTTTCACCCGTGGTCCGTCGAGGCCACGAATAATCGGGCTACTGGCGACTCCAGCAAAATGTGTAGCGCTAATACCCGGTAAATCGGCGAGGGTATCGCCCAAGGTATGTTGTTGCTGTTCGCGCAGCAGATCACCGGCTAACACCGTCACCGGCTGGGCTGAATTTAATTGGTTACGCGCTAACGGGTCAGCGGTGATGCGAATCACTTCGGTATTTTCGTGTTGATGCTCACGACTATCGTCGTTGTTTTGTGCTTGTTGCGCGTAACTCGGTTGCAGGGAACCAGCACAAACAGCGGCAACGATAAGGGCAATCGGGGTTTTCGACCACATAAATAAACTCCGCGAAACAAAGGTGTTAGGTGATATCCAATAGGCTCATGAATGTAATGTTATACTATAACAATATTGCCGTGCAATGCTTTTTCAGCAAGTGCTAGTGCTTGGCGTCGAGCTTGGGTAGACTGTGGCGGTTCATTTTTCTTATTTCACTGGAAACAACATCATGCAGTTACGTTATTTAGTAAGCGCCGCGGTGCTCGGCATTTGGTTGGTGGGTTGTGGTAATAACCAGAGCGATGCCGCTTCCCGCGCAGTTAGCGCCGATGCCGACGCGTTGCAAGCGCATTTAGAATTTTTGGCGAGTGATGATCTAGAAGGCCGTGACACCGGCAGCCGTGGTCACGAAATCGCCTCGCTGTACATTGCCGCAGAGTTCAAAAAGTTAGGCTTACAACCGGCGGGCGACAACGGTAGCTATTTTCAACGAGTGAAATTTCGTAGTAGCACCTTAAAAGAAAACAGCGCGACCTTTACCGTGGTCAATGGTGACCAGAGTTTTAGCTTGGATTACCCAAAAGAATTTCTGACTGGCCCAAGCTCGTATTCAGAAATCGAGTCGGTCACAGCGCCGTTGGTATTTGTTGGTTATGGTTTAGTGTCAGAAGCCTTCGGTATTGACGATTACGCGGGTCTTGATGTTAGCGGTAAAATTGTCGTGAGTTTGACCGGTCGCCCCGAGTCGTTGCCCAGCGAAGAGGGCGCGCACTTAAACAGCAGCAAAAGTAAATTTGCCGCTGAACGTGGTGCAGTTGGCATGATTACCTTGCATAGCCCGGAGCGTGAAGAAGTGCGCCCGTATGAAGTCTCGATCATGTATCAGCGAGCGCCGAGTGTGCGTTGGTTGAATGCCGATGGCGAGCCAAATCAAACCTACAAAAATTTCACCGCCTCTGCTTATGTGCATCATGAAGCGGCTGAGAAACTATTCGTCAATGCACCGACTGCTTTAAGTGATATTTTTGCCCAAGCCAGTGCTGGGGAATCGCCGCAGGGTTT
>CAYXGO010000226.1:0-2438 GCA_964464575.1 uncultured Pseudomonas sp.
CATTGTTCAGCAGCCTCTGCATTGACAGCCCCGGGAGCCGCTAAAGCGCCAGCCAGAAGACTAAGTAGTGGACGTGTTTTCGGCATGTTGTTTACCTCCGTTAACCTGCATTAACTTGGCAAAAATCACCATATATAGGCACCAAAGCAGCGCATAAATCAGCCATAACTGCCATTCTGGTCGTAATAATTCAGCGGCATCAAGACGAATGCCAATGGCATAGGTTAATGGCCCGCTAGCTATGCCTATCAATGCAGCGACCCAGTAGCGCCCAGCCACCCAATCAAGGGTATTCATTAGCATGGCGACAAAGCCTGACCATAACAGCAGCAACCACAATGGCAGCCAGCCACCATTAAAACTGATGACGCCACTGCTGATCACCGTTGCCTCTAGGGCTAAGCCGAGTAGTAGTAATTGCGCATACAAGCGCACATTAAACGGTCGCCCAGCGCTGCTAATATAAATTTGTACTGCTACCAGTAACACCGTTAACGGCAGCCAATCATCGCGACCAGCTACCGCGGCAAACCACACTAAATCAAACCAGAATAGGCCGATAATGCGACGCCAGTTGCCACTTAATAAGCGCTGGATTAGCGACATAACGGTTTACTTGCAACCAACTGTACGGCCGACACCGAACGCTCACGAAAACCACCCTCACAGTAGGCCAGATAGAAGTTCCATAAGCGGCCAAAACGCTCATCATAACCGTGGCTCATTAACTGCGGATGAACACGGTTAAAGTTAACTCGCCAATCGTGCAAGGTTTGCGCATAGTCAAAACCGATATCATCAACTTTGCGAATGACCATATCGGTGTAGCGCGTAAACATTTCCGCCATCATGGTCATTGATGGTAAAAATCCACCTGGGAAAATATGTTTTTGAATAAAATCAACAGAATGGGCATAACTAGCCATACGTTGGTCGGCAATAGTAATAGCCTGCAAAGCCATTTTGCCATTGGGCTTGAGGCGGTCACTACAGGTTTTGAAGAAGGTTGGCATATACACTTTACCGACCGCCTCAATCATTTCCACCGAGATCAATTTGTCGAACTGGCCGGTCAAATCCCGATAGTCTTGTTTTAATAAGGTGATTTGCTCACCTAAGTTTTGCTCGGCAATAAGCCGCTCAACATGGCGATACTGTTCTTCAGATATCGTAGTGGTGGTGACCTTACAGCCGTAATTTTTCGCCGCAAACAGCGCTAAGCCACCCCAGCCCGTGCCAATCTCCAATAAATGGTCGCTTGGCTGCAAATCAAGGCTATCACACAAGCGTTTGAGCTTATGTTGTTGCGCTTCGGCCAAGCTAGCGTCGGCGTGCGGATACACGGCACTGGAGTATTGTAAGAGCGGGTCAAGAAAGCCTTCATACAAATCGTTGCCGAGGTCGTAGTGGGCCGAAATATTTTCTTTGGCTTGTCGTTTGCTATTGCTGCGGCGCCAATGCTGAAAACGCTGAAACGGTAAAACCAACCAGGTAAAACGTGCTTCAAACGCATCCAAAGCCGGCAAATTTCGGGCAAACAGCTGAATGACTTTGGTTAAGTCAGGAGTACTCCAGGCTTGGTCAATAAATAACTCGCCAGAAGCAATACTGCCACCTAACAGCAGGCGCCGATAAAACTCGGGTTTTAGTACATCTATTTCAGCTTGTAATGGGCCATTAGCCTCACCAAACTGGCCGACCGTGCTGCCCTGCTCTTTAATAAGAAAACTGCCATATTGAATACGACTGAGTAAGTTGAGCGCTAATTTTCGCGCCATTTTATCGATAAAACTCATATCACTCAGATTCATTACCGCAGTATTACTGTTGCTCATAAACGTTCCTATCATCCACTCTTATTCTGGTTATGTGGGTGGTCATAAATTGGCGTGCGCTTCAACCATAGCTTGAGCGCCTGCCAGTAAATTGCCAACACCGTGCTGACAGTATTCACTGGAAACCTCAACAGTACGCTGTTGATGTTCTTTGAGTTCATTTCTACCCGCTGTAAAGTCACGGTCGCAGAAAAGTGCTTACTGTCGCGGTGTGCTTCTAAATGAATACACGCGGGCTTGCCGTCGAGAGTTGCTGCTGGCGCTCGAATACGCCATTGATACTGCATCTCAATAGGATTAAACGGCGATACATGAAAAGCTTTATCGTGCGCCAACGGCTGACTGAGATCGAGTAAATAATAATGCCGCTCGTTCCATGGTGTATTGCTTACTTCCGCTAACATGTGCGAGTAATCCTGTTGCCCATGGGGTTGCAGAAAATAGCAGTTAATGGGGCTAAAGTAGAGCCCAAAGGTACGTAAATTGCCGAGAAAGAACACCCGACCAGTCAACGACGCGCCCGCTAACTCCGACATTTTGGCCCGCACGGCGATCGCTAAATCACCCTGGCTGCCGCGCATGTAATCACTGCGACGAAATTGC
>CAYXGO010000227.1:0-2428 GCA_964464575.1 uncultured Pseudomonas sp.
TGGCTATCTATGACACCATGAAGTTTATCAAGCCCGATGTTAGCACGGTGTGTATTGGGCAAGCAGCCAGCATGGGTGCATTTCTGTTGGCCGGTGGTGCGCAAGGTAAGCGCTTCTGTCTACCCAATGCGCGGGTGATGATTCACCAACCACTCGGTGGCTTCCAAGGTCAGGCGTCTGATTTTGAAATTCATGCGCGGCAAATTTTAGATATCAAAGATAAACTGAATCGGATGTTGGCAGAAAATACCGGCAAAGATTTAGAGCAAGTGGCAAAAGATACTGATCGCGATTATTTCATGTCAGCGCAAGAAGCGGTGGCCTATGGCTTAGTCGACAAAGTATTGAGCCAACGCACTGGAGAGTAGCATGACGAATAAAACCCAAGGTAGTGGCGAAAAGCCATTGTTTTGTACCTTTTGCGGCAAAAGTCAGCACGAAGTTCGTAAGTTAATTGCCGGCCCATCGGTGTTCATCTGCGATGAATGCGTGGATCTCTGCAACGATATTCTGCAGGAAGAAATAAAAAATATTTCGCCCACCGATAAGTCTGACAAATTACCGACGCCGCGTGAAATCCGCGCGCATCTTGATGAGTACGTGATTGGCCAAGAACTGGCGAAAAAGGTGCTGGCAGTTGCGGTGTATAACCACTACAAGCGTCTACATAACGCCAGTAAGAGCCCGGCTAGCAAAACCGACGACCACGTCGAGCTCGGTAAAAGTAACATCTTGCTGATTGGCCCAACGGGTTCGGGTAAGACTTACCTAGCGGAAACTTTAGCACGCTTCCTCGATGTGCCATTTACCATGGCGGACGCCACCACCTTAACCGAAGCCGGTTATGTGGGTGAAGATGTTGAAAACATCATTCAAAAGTTGCTACAGAAATGCGATTACGATGTCGAAAAGGCGCAGCGCGGTATTGTTTATATCGATGAGATTGACAAAATTTCGCGTAAATCAGACAACCCATCGATCACTCGGGATGTGTCGGGTGAGGGCGTGCAGCAGGCGCTGTTGAAATTGATTGAAGGGACTATTGCGGCCGTTCCGCCGCAAGGGGGTCGTAAGCATCCACAGCAAGAATTTGTGCAGGTCGATACCTCAAAAATCCTGTTTATCTGTGGTGGTGCGTTCGCTGGCCTTGATAAGGTGATTGAACAACGCATTAGCGTGGGAACCGGTATTGGTTTTGGTGCGCAGGTGAAAAGCAAAAAGCCAAAAGCTGAGGGTGAAACCTTGGCTCAGGTTGAGCCGGCTGACTTAGTGAAGTTTGGTTTAATTCCTGAGTTTATTGGTCGCTTACCGGTGCTAGCAACGTTAACCGAACTGGACGAAGATGCCTTGGTACAAATTCTAGCGCAGCCGAAAAATGCACTCACCAAGCAATATGCTGCGTTATTGCAGATGGAAGGCGTGGACTTAGAGTTTCGTGAAGATGCTCTGCGTGCCATTGCCCGTAAAGCAATGGAGCGCAAAACCGGTGCCCGTGGCTTACGCTCCATTGTTGAGGCAGTGCTGCTCGATACCATGTATGACCTACCATCGGTAGATAACGTCAGTAAAGTGGTAATTGATGAATCAGTCATTAAAGGTGATTCTCAACCGATTTTGATCTATCAAAATCACAGCAAAGAAAAGCATGCTGCCGGTGAATAATTAGCCCATTTAGGCTAAAAAAACTGCAAAAAGGGCCATTTAGGCCCTTTTTTTGTGCAAAACATTGAACTTTATCTGTATCGCCCCATATTACAGAGTAAGATAGATCAACCTCACGATGTTAGCGACCTGGAGAAGTTTATGAGTGAAGAACGGGTTGAACGCCTTAGTATCCCAGTCTTACCCCTACGAGATGTAGTGGTGTATCCACACATGGTGATCCCGTTATTTGTTGGGCGTGAAAAATCAATTCGCTGCTTAGAAGCAGCCATGGCAGCCGATAAACAGATTTTTCTAGCGGCGCAAAAAGATGCTTCGGTGGACGAGCCAGAACAAAAAGATATTCATCAAATTGGTACGGTCGCGACTATTTTGCAGCTACTGAAATTACCTGACGGCACCGTGAAGGTGCTGGTTGAGGGTGGCCAGCGCGCGCAACTGGACAACTTTGAAGACTCCGATGACTTCTTTCGTGCTCAGGTTCACTACCTGGCATCTGATCGCATGGACGATAAAGAAGAAGAAGTGATGATCCGCTCGGCGGTGAATCAGTTTGAAGGCTACGTCAAACTCAACAAGAAAATCCCACCTGAAGTGCTGACCTCATTGTCGGGTATTGATGAAGCGGACCGCCTTGCTGATACCATGGCAGCGCATATGCCGCTGAAGTTAGCCGACAAGCAGCGGGTACTTGAAATCACCGATGTCCGTGAGCGGCTTGAATTTTTGATGGCGCTAATGGAAGGCGAAATCGACTTATTACAAG
>CAYXGO010000228.1:0-977 GCA_964464575.1 uncultured Pseudomonas sp.
CCGATGACATAACAAGTTATTCCTCTGCACGCGGCTGAATACGGGGTCCAGTAGTGAGTAATTGGGCACTTAACCAGGCCAAGGTAGGGCCATCTAACTGCTCGGTAATAGGTAGCCCTGCTTGCACTTGAATGGTGCGTAACTGTAGCGCTAATGACGCACTACTATCGGCGCCAAAGCGCGCTAATCCGCGCGCCAGCCACTGCTGATAAATACTTTCATCAGCATTTAAATAGCCCGGTGGTAATTGCCAAAACAACACGTACTCACCATTCCAGTTGGCATCGGGGGTTGCCGCTGGGTTACTGACCAACTGCATGCTGCCATCAGCGAGTCGCAATAACACCGGGTAATTGATGCGTTGCAGCTGATCAAAGCGCAAGCGCCCTTCTAAACAGCCGAGCTGATACTCTTCTACCCACTGACACAGCGGCTGATCAAGCGGTGGCTTGGGCAATTGCCAGCTGCGTGTCAGGGCTAAGAGTGGATCATAACTAGTCTGTTGTGCTACTGGATCACCCACCGGCTGGCTCAAACTAACGTTGGAACTATCACGCGGCGCCAACCATTGTGGCAATTGCCAGCCCACCACCGCTGTGACAGCACGCAGCGCGGCGATGCCTGTATAGCGCCGCCAAGCTGCGTTTTGACCAGCTGGCGTAGGGCCATCTAATTCTTTACTGGCGAGGCGAATATGGCGTGCCGACACCACCTGTTGCTGATCGTTGTATGCGGCCAATAAGGCTCTGTCACAGAGTAAGTTTAAACGGCGGGGAATACCCTCACTGTATTGATGAACACAGGCAATAGCTTTGCTATCAAATAGTCCACGTTGCGCCCCTGCCACCTGTAACCGATAATTTATATAGCGCTCGGTATCAGCAGCTTGCAACGGCAGTAAGTGATAACGTGCGGTTATCCGCTGCGCTAACTGACGTAATTCGCGGCGCCGAAGTAAATCTTGCAGCTCTGGCTGA
>CAYXGO010000228.1:987-2406 GCA_964464575.1 uncultured Pseudomonas sp.
ACTTGTCTTGATTAGTCTCTAAGTTGGTCAACAGCCGCAATTGCTCCAGCACCTGCGGTTGTAAGTGCTGCGCTTCATCAATCAGCACCACACACTGCTCACCCTCGGCATGTGCTTTCAACAGGAATTCACTGAGCTTATCGGTTAGCTTTTTGTCGGTGATGTTTCGCTTCGCGTAGCGAATACCAAACTCATCGCACAATGTTGCCAGCAATTCTTGCTGATTGAGCATGGGGTTGAGAATAAATGCCGTTTTGGTCTGTTCCGGCAGTTGCTCGAGCAAAGCACGAGACACCGTGGTTTTACCGGTACCCACTTCACCGGTCAGTAAAATAAACCCACCACTGCCACGTAGGCCGTAACTTAAGTGCGCCAGCGCCTCCTGATGCCGTTCGCTCAGATACAAAAACTGAGGATCAGGCGCAATCGAAAATGGCGTTGTATGTAAGCCAAAATAATTTAAATACATGCTCATAATATTAACGCGGCTCAATAAACAGATAACTCAGTGTAACGACTGACTTGCATCAGAGCCAGTGATTCGCGATCATCAACGAAATATTTAGGAGCATGCTGTGGAAATTTATCTGGTTGGCGGTGCTGTTCGTGACACCTTGTTAGGCTATCCCGTGCATGAGCGCGATTGGGTGGTAGTGGGTGCAAGCCCAGAAATGATGCTGAACTTGGGCTATCGCCAGGTCGGTAAAGATTTCCCGGTGTTTCTGCATCCGCACACGAACGAGGAATATGCCCTTGCCCGTACCGAGCGAAAAATTGGCCGTGGCTACACCGGTTTTAGCATCGATGCTGACGCCAATGTGACCTTGCAGCAAGATTTACAGCGCCGTGACTTGACCATTAATGCCATAGCACAAACCACTGATGGCCAACTGATCGACCCCTATGGTGGTCTCAGTGATATCGCCCAGCGGCAATTGCGTCATATCTCCCCGGCCTTCGCTGAAGATCCACTGCGCATTCTGCGGGTCGCTCGCTTTGCCGCGCGCTTTGCTATTGATGGTTTCACTATTGCTGAGCAGACCCTGACGCTGATGCGGCAGTTAGCCGCCGCCAACGAATTAGCATTACCCCTTTACCGTTACCTTGGTGGCCCCTTGGCGAATGTTTTGCCAGTGCCATTAATGAACGTCATCAACGGTGGTGAACATGCTGCCAATAACGTTGATTTCCAAGAATTTATGATTCTACCCGTAGGAGCTAAATCATTTAAAGAAGCAATCCGTATGGGAGCTGAAGTGTTCCATAATCTTAAGAGTGTATTAAAAGCTAAAGGTTACAATACAGGTGTTGGTGATGAAGGTGGATTCGCTCCAAACTTAGGATCTAATGAAGAAGCACTGCAAGTGATTATTGAAGCTATTACTAAAGCAGGTTACACACCAGGCAAAGATATTTTCT
>CAYXGO010000229.1:0-2394 GCA_964464575.1 uncultured Pseudomonas sp.
TATCGTAGTCGTAATCACCAAGGGTACCCTCAAGACCGACCACAAAGCGGCGATAATCAACGGTGATTTCGCTACCTGAGTGATTGGTAATTGGCGTTGGGCTCAACCACTGTGCACCAGTCCAGCCTTGGCTTAACGGGCTACCGTTACCATTACCGACATCAAAGTTAAAGAAGTCGAAGTTACCGTTATAGATATATGTCCAGAACTGGCGATAACCATTGGTGGTGGTTTTACGACGGTTCAACAACACCTCAGAATATAAGGTGGTGGTGTCATCTAACCATAATTCGCCAGCACCAAATACTGTGACGATTTCTTGCTCAGGCGACAAGGTCACTAAGTCTTGGAATGGGTGATCCGCGTTAGTGACCGAGTTTGATACGCGATCATAGTTGACTGGATACCAGCCCTCAGGGGTACGCATGTCATAAAGATTATTAGCTGTCTGGTTAAAGCTCGGAACGTCATTGCCCAAATCACCATCATAATCATACTGCGCTAACGTCAGAGTCCGTGTTGGCACGTTACTGTCACCAGTAAACAATGGCGCATAGTCATATATCCACACATGTCCCCATGGTAAGTCATTACAACGGAATTCACCGGTACGCGGGTCGACTAAGTCGGCACGCTCGCCGTTATTTGGATCAAACAGATAGTTATTACCACAATCAAAGAAGTCACGATCGCCGTTGGCTAACTCGTTCACCCGTTGATAGTCAGCGACTAAACGGAATGAACCACTGTCGTAACTACGACCAAAGCTACCGCTCATACGCATGGTTTCACCACCCGCTTCATTCGGTTGGCTCAAGTTCACGTCGAAGGCGCTTTCATCACCGGTTTTAGTCACGATGTTAACAACACCAGCAACCGCATCAGAACCATACAGTGACGAGGCACCATCTTTCAGAATTTCCACGCGCTCAACAGCAGCCAATGGCATGATGTTCAAGTCGAAGGCAGACACCTGGCCACGAGTACCGGCTGGGCCGATACGGCGACCGTTTAACAACACCAAGGTACGGTTCGCACCCAAGCCACGCAGTGACAAGGTTTCAGTACCAGTACCGCCTTCGGTGACGAACGCGGTAGAGGCTGCAGCGGTAACCTGGTTCGAACCAGCGGCAACGGTAGAGGTACGCAACAAGTCACCCAAGGTCACTAAACCTTGGCCAATGGCCTCGCTGGCACTAATGATTTCAACTGGAGAGGCAGAATCAAGACCGTCTGTACGGATACGCGATCCAACCACAGTAATTTTTTCTGTGCCTTCACGCGCTGTTGAATCTTCCGTTGCTTCAGCGTCTTGAGCTTGCGCTGAGGTGATGCCACCACCCACCAACACATAGCCAATGGCAAGTGCAAGTGGGCTGCGCTTCAATTCTAGATTTTTCAGCATGTTAGTTAACCCTTGGATTTATTGTAGTGTTGTAGTCGGCCGAGCTTACAAAAACTTAACCCACATCTACTCTGATATTACTCAATAATTTCGAGAATCCAAGCGAAATAACATTTTTTTTTAGACAACTACGGAACTTTTAGCTATTTTTCACCACCATCACCATGGCTGGGCGTAATAATCGACCTTGCAACAGATAGCCCTTCTGCAATACCGCCATAATGGTATTGTTTGCTTGCTCAGCATGAGGTTGCATGGCCATAGCTTGGTGCAGCTCAGGATTAAACGTGTCACCCACCTCACCGACCGCCTCAACACCAAAGCGCTGTAAGGTATTCATCAGCCCTTTGTGCGTCAATTCAATACCCTCGACAAAGCTGCTTAAGGTGTCACTGGTCTCGGCGGTTACCGCAATGGCGAGTGCACGTTCAAGATTATCTACCGTGGTGAGCAAATCGTTGGCGAATTTTTCCAGCGCGAATTTATGCGCCTTTTCGACGTCTGCAGCCGCCCGCCGCCGTACGTTTTCCATTTCGGCAACGGCCCGCACCGCTTGATCAGCGGCGTCATTGGCGCGCTGTTGGGCTTGGCTTAAGGCCAATTCAAGCTCCGCTTCACGATCGCTGCGTTGCGAATCATCACTACTTTCAGCACCTGCAGAGGCCAGCTCTGGCTGCTCTTGCTCAACCTCGGTATCATGCTGTGGTTGCTGCTGTTCAGGGTCTTTTGGGCTCATAGTTACATCGCATCCTTATTCTGCTATAAAATGACAACGCCACAATTATGGGGGCAGACGCCATTGAATCAAGGCTCGCTCCAATAAAAATCAGGAAATACTATGTCAACGCCGAGCCAACCGCCATTTCGTCGAGTCGCCCTGCTGGGTAAGGTCAACCACCAAGCAACCCGTAGCACTCTGCTCAATTTGCTCGATGGCTTGCAGGCTGCCGATTACAGCGTGGTATTAGAGCAACGGACCGCAGAACAAC
>CAYXGO010000230.1:0-2383 GCA_964464575.1 uncultured Pseudomonas sp.
CGATAACCAATCCTGATTGCGGCGATCTAATATAAGCTGTTGAAAATCACCTAAGGATGGATCATTAGCAATTAATTGGTATAACTGGTCAATATCTTCAGCCAGGTATAATTCGGTCATTGCCTTAAAATCCGCTACTGATTGGCTGCTGTTATCAATCATTTTCCAAATCATATCTACTTGATTTTGAATCGGGATCTGGTCAAATAAACCAAGCTGAAAAGCAGCGGTTTCAAGGCCTTTAATCGGTTTTTCTGCCGCCATAGCCAGGGTTAATAAATGGCCCTCATAGCTGGCGGTATTGGTGCAGGGAAGTTGTTTAATCATAATTTGCGTACTTAACACAAATGGATTAATGCGTTGCGCACGCGGTATGGACATATTCAGGTTATCCTGGATATAACCAGCGACCTGAGTGAGTTGCTCGCCACTTAAATGTTGCTCGAGATAAGGACCATTGCGGTTCGCCATTAAACTAGCGGACTGCAAGATCACCTCAGGTGAGGTAAGGTCAAGCTCCATCACTAATTGGTCAACATCGCTAAACCGTTGCTCGAGCTGCTCCGGTACACGAAAATCTTCGGCGCAAAGTATATGCATCGTGCCGAACAAGTAGGATGGTTTGCTTAGCTCGTTGCCACTTATTTTATACAGCAGAGCTGCCTGTGAAAGCGGGCTCAACAATGCCAATAAAACACCGACGGTGATAAGTAACAGGCGCATACGAAAACCCTAACAATTAAATGTGTGAACTGAAACGTTACTATAACATGGCGACATTAATGCGCCAGATATGACAGTACATATGACACCCATGACAGTACAGGCGACAGTCATAAAAATGTCGTCGGCAGGGTAGCCAAAAATCATTACAGTGAGCCAAGTGCACTGTTTTTAACCCTGCTTACAAAGGAAACATAATCATGACAAGTACCATTAATACCAGCAAAAACATTGGCTTTTTCAATCTTTTACGGAACGGTTTTTGGTTTTATTTCTCACACAATAATCACGAGATTGCGGCTCATGCCAGCGGTATGACTGGCCGTGAATCTGTGTATGTCGATGATAGTAAGGTCTCTGAAAAGATATCTTGGCGGTTCACCAGCGATCATCAATTTGAACTCGATGGCCATCATTACCGCGTTGAATTCAGCGTCAAGAGTGCGTGGCGTGGCCAGCTCGTGTGCAATTTCTATGTCGATGGCGTATTGCTTGAAAGCACCGAATTCGCCATGGCTGTCGGTAGTAAGAAGTTGGGCTGGAGTGCCATTCTTATTCTGTTTGTGATCGGTATGGTATTTGGCTACTTAGGTGCCTATATCGCAATCAACGTAATTTAGGAGCCGCGCATGGATATTCAAGCAAGCCGTGTGCGTGAGTTGCGTGCACAACGCGGATGGACGCAACAGCATCTTGCCGATGCCTGTGCCGTCAGCTTACGTACCGTGCAGCGTATTGAGAAAGACGGCAATGCGGCACAAGAAACCGTCGCTGCATTATGTGCGGTTTTTAATGTTGAACGTGAACAACTGCTGTTAGTGCCGCGCAAACAAATCGAATTGTTGCAGCCCGCACAATTCGGCCGGCAATGGCTGGCTTACGTGGTTGTATTGATGATCGGTATCGCCATTGGCTCAGGAATGATGGTACTACTGACACGCTAACGTTGATTCACACTCAAAAGGGCTCGGTAACTACCGGCCCTTTTTGCTTAATTCATAATTGCGCATAATGTATATTATGTTAAATAGAATATATGAATACACAGCATAAGCAGTGTGTGCTCACACTATTTGTTAAAACACCTACCTATCTCGACTGCTAAATTTAAAATCTGTAGCACTAACAACCAGCATTCCATTACAGATTTCACGTAGCGCACGATGATAAAACTATAGGTGTTAACTGCTGGGCATAAAAAAGCCACCCGTAACAACTGCTACGGATGGCTGGCTTATAACTAACAACGCTTAAAGCATATCGGCAGCGTCCATTTCACGCTCAAGCTTTTGAGTTTCATCGGCACGCGGCTTGCTGAAACGTGCAATGGCGTAATACACAATCGGCGTTAAGTATAAGGTAAACAACACCGCGAACGCTAAACCACCAAAGATAACCCAACCAATGGCATTTCGCGCCTCAGCGCCTGCGCCAACCGATAGAATTAATGGTAAAGCACCCAATAAGGTCGATACTAAGGTCATCATGATGGGCCGTAAGCGAATCGTGGCCGCCTGTTCTACGGCTTCTCTGACTGACTTGCCTTGGTCACGTAATTGATCTGCAAATTCCACTAACAGAATCGAGTTTTTGGCGATTAAACCAATCAACATGACCAATCCTATCTGTGAGAAAATGTTAATCGAGGTTCCGGTTATGT
>CAYXGO010000231.1:0-2368 GCA_964464575.1 uncultured Pseudomonas sp.
AGTCATTATAAGGTCCTAACAGTGACACGGATTATGCTCGACTAGACTAAAGCGATTCCGTACACTGTCAACTTTATTAACGCCAAAATAATAACGATTGGTTATTATTTAATCAATTTAGGCCGGTTAACTGACTTTATGACACCGTTTGACCTCGAATTTGATCGTCAGCATATTTGGCACCCGTACACCTCCTTGCGCCAACCACTCCCGGTTTACCCGGTTGCGGCCGCAGAGGGGTGTGAGTTGATTCTCGCCGATGGACAGCGACTGATTGACGGCATGTCATCCTGGTGGGCTGCGATTCATGGCTACAACCACCCTACTCTTAACGCGGCTTTACAACAGCAAGCGCAACGCATGAGCCATGTGATGTTCGGCGGTATTACCCATCAACCCGCTGTTGATCTCGCCAAACGCTTGGTCGAATTGAGTCCCGCGGGGCTCAACAAGGTGTTTTTCGCCGATTCAGGTTCGGTCGCTATTGAAGTCGCCATCAAGATGGCGGTGCAGTATTGGTTGAGCCGCAATCTACCGGCTAAAAATAGGCTCGCCACCATTCGCGGTGGCTATCACGGCGATACCTTTGCCGCCATGTCGGTGTGTGACCCAGTTAATGGTATGCATAGCCTGTTCGAGGGCAGCCTGCGCCAACAGTTATTTGCGCCACGACCACAATGCCCGCCTCATGAAGCCTTTGACGCCAGTGCATTGGCGCCATTACAGCAGCTATTAGCCGCGCATGAGCATGAGTTAGCAGCACTGATCCTTGAGCCTATTGTGCAAGGCGCTGGCGGCATGCGCTTCTATCACCCCGAGTATTTACGCGGAGCACGGCAACTTTGTGATCGCTACAATGTGCTATTGATTGCCGATGAAATTGCCACTGGATTCGGCCGCACCGGTGAACTGTTTGCCTGTGATCATGCTGGTATCAGCCCAGACATTATGTGTTTAGGGAAAGCCCTGACTGGTGGGTATTTAACTCTAGCAGCGGTATTAGTTGCCGATCATGTCGCCGACACCATTAGTCAAGGCCCGGCTGGCGGCACCTTAATGCATGGCCCAACCTTTATGGGTAATCCGTTGGCTTGTGCGGTCGCCTGCGCTTCAATTGAGCTGTTACTGGCTAGCCCTTGGCGGCAACGTGTGGCCGCTATCCAGGCACAGTTGCAGGAACAATTGCAGCCAGCCAAACAGGCGACTGGGGTGCATGAGGTGCGCTGCTTTGGCGCCATTGGTGTCATCGAACTGAAGCAACCACTCGATGTTGCCGCATTTCAACGCGACTGTGTTGCCGCCGGTGTTTGGTTGCGACCATTTGGTCGACTGCTCTACTGTATGCCACCACTGACCATCAGCCGCGAACAACTGCAAAAACTCACCCAACAGATGGTTAAAACCGCTTTTTCCTGCTGATTTTACCACTTAGCTACTTGTGTCTTCGGTAAAGCGCGGTAACATAGCGCTTTGCCCTTTTTGCTACCACTTAAATGGAGTTTGTAGGCCCATGTCGTTCGCTACAGTTGTCGATGTATTATCGGGAAAACGTGCGGTTGGTGAACAAGTCACCGTGCGCGGTTGGGTGCGTACCCGCCGTGATTCAAAAGCCGGTATCTCGTTTATCAATGTGCATGATGGTTCATGTTTTGATGCTATTCAGGCTGTTATTCCCAATACCATCAGCAATTATGACGCCGATGTACTGCGCCTCACCACCGGCTGCAGTGTTGCCGTAACCGGCACTGTTGCGGAATCAGCCGGCCAGGGTCAAGCCTTTGAACTACAAGCTACGGCTATCGAGGTGTTTGGTTTTGTTGAAGACCCAGATACCTATCCGATGTCGCCAAAACCGCACTCCATGGAGTATTTGCGTGAGTTTGCCCATTTGCGCGCGCGTACTAATATTACCGGCGCCGTCATGCGTGTGCGTAACTGCCTGTCGCAGGCCCTTCACCGCTTTTTTCATGAGCGCGGCTATTTGTGGGTGGCAACGCCAATTATTACCGCCTCAGATGCTGAGGGCGCAGGTGAATTATTCCGTGTATCAACCCTCGATATGCTCAACTTACCCCGTACCGAACAGGGCGCTGTAGATTACAGCAAAGACTTCTTTGGCAAAGAGGCCTTTCTGACTGTTTCAGGTCAGTTAAACGTTGAGACCTACGCCTGTGCGTTGTCTAAAGTGTATACCTTTGGCCCTACCTTCCGCGCCGAAAATTCCAATACCAGCCGTCACTTAGCTGAGTTTTGGATGGTCGAGCCAGAAGTTGCCTTTGCTGGCTTAGATGATATTGCCTTTTTGGCCGAAGACATGCTCAAGTACGCCATCAATGCGGTGTTAACTGAGCGTGCTGATGATATGGCA
>CAYXGO010000232.1:0-2338 GCA_964464575.1 uncultured Pseudomonas sp.
GATTTTTTGTTCACTGAGGAACAGTCGCTGCCATGGCACAATATATCTATTCAATGATGCGGGTTTCAAAAGTTGTCCCGCCAAAACGCACTATTTTAAAAGACATTTCTTTGTCGTTTTTCCCGGGTGCCAAAATTGGTGTACTCGGCTTAATCGGCTCAGGTAAATCAACCCTATTACGCATCATGGCCGGCCTTGATAAAGAAATTGAAGGCGAAGCACGGCCTCTGGCTGGTATTCAAATTGGCTATTTGCCGCAAGAACCGCAGCTGGATGAACAAAAGACCGTACGTGAAGTCGTGGAAGAAGCCGTCGCCGATGTCAAAAACGCCCTCACTGAACTCGACCAAGTGTACGCCGCTTATGCTGAAGAAGACGCCGATTTTGATGCTCTGGCCAAGCGCCAGGGACAACTGGAAGCGGTAATTCAAGCCAAAGACGGGCATAACCTCGACAACATGTTAGAACGCGCCGCCGACTCACTGCGCCTGCCACCTTGGGATGCCAAAATTGTCAAGCTATCGGGTGGTGAGCGCCGCCGTGTGGCAATTTGCCGCTTGTTGTTAAGCAAACCCGACATGCTATTGCTCGACGAACCGACGAACCACTTAGATGCCGAATCGGTAGCGTGGTTAGAGCGCTTCTTGCATGACTACGAAGGTACCGTGGTTGCTATCACCCACGATCGCTATTTCTTGGATAACGTGGCTGGCTGGATCTTAGAGCTTGACCGCGGCCATGGTATTCCATGGGAAGGCAACTACTCGTCTTGGCTGGAGCAAAAAGAAGCCCGCTTAGAGCAAGAAGAGAAATCGGAAAAGGCGCGTCAGCGCAGTATCAAACAAGAATTGGAATGGGTTCGACAAAATCCGAAAGGTCGCCAAGCGAAATCCAAAGCGCGGATGTCTCGCTTTGAAGAGCTGCAAAATAGCGACTATCAAAAACGTAATGAAACCAACGAGCTGTTTATTCCACCTGGCCCACGTTTAGGTGATAAGGTGATTGAAGTCAGTAACTTGCGCAAGTCATACGATAACCGCGTGTTGATTGATGACCTCAGCTTCAGCCTACCCAAAGGTGCCATTGTCGGTATTATCGGCCCCAACGGTGCCGGTAAATCTACCCTGTTCCGCATGATCACCGGTCAAGAACAACCGGATAGCGGCAGTATTACTGTTGGTGATACGGTAAAACTAGCCAGTGTCGATCAGTTCCGCGACAGCATGACCAACAGCAACACTGTGTGGCAGGAGATTTCCGACGGCCAAGATATGCTGCGTATCGGTAACTTTGAAATCAACAGCCGTGCTTACGTGGGCCGCTTTAACTTCCGTGGTAACGACCAGCAGAAGCATATTGGTGAGTTATCCGGTGGTGAGCGTAACCGCGTGCATTTGGCCAAGCTATTAAAAGCCGGTGGCAACGTGCTGTTACTCGACGAACCAACCAACGATCTTGACGTAGAAACCCTACGTGCCTTGGAAGAAGCCATTTTGGAATTTCCTGGTTCCGCCATGATCATTTCGCACGATCGTTGGTTCCTCGACCGTGTAGCCACGCATATTCTGGATTACCGCGATGAAGGTCAGGTGAACTTCTATGAAGGTAACTATACCGATTACGAAGCCTACATGAAAAAAACCCATGGCGAGCATGCCATGGACCCGCATCGTATCCGCTACAAGCCAATCGGTTAATCTAATGACCAGCGTTCGCTAAGCGCTTTACAGCTTAGCGAACGAATCCACCGCAATGGCTGCCATGCGCAGTTTCTCGGTTTTCTTCAGCGACGTCTCTTCCTCGGCCGAAATCACCTCGGCTTTACGTGCCGCTTTGGCTAACACATCACCACTGAGGTCCTCAGCCATATCGCCCCGCTTCACCGCTTTACGAATACGTTTGTACACCTCAGCCTGCTCACGCATAGCTATGAAGGCTAATTCCATATGACCGGTCATATCTTTCGGGTCATCGCGCCAATAACAAAGGAACGTATGGCGATCGCGCGTGGTACCCGGCTGCATCATGCTATTGGCAATATGCTGCAAGGTTTCATCGCGCGGTGCCTGATAGCGAATGCCGAACGGAAAAATACTCAGTTTCAACAGCCAAGCCAGACCACGCTTGGGCAGATTGGCCAAGAAACCACGGAAGGCTTCACCCAACTGATACAGGTGATGCTCTAGGGCATAGGTGACAAAGGGTTGATCACCGGCTTGACGACCATCATCTTCGTAGCGTTTTAGCACTGCTGAAGCCATATACAGGTGGCTCAACACATCACCAAGGCGTGCTGATAGCATTTCTTTGCGTTTTAGGTCGCCGCCAAAGGTCAACA
>CAYXGO010000233.1:0-2334 GCA_964464575.1 uncultured Pseudomonas sp.
GGTATTGGTCGCTATGAGATGCTTGGTGAATCTATCGACGACGCCGCTGGTGAAGCCTTTGATAAAACCGCTAAGTTGATGGGTTTAGATTATCCGGGCGGGCCACGCCTAGCGGCTATGGCTGCTACGGGCCGGTCGCATCAGTATCAATTCCCGCGGCCTATGACGGATCGTCCGGGCCTTGATTTTTCCTTCAGTGGGCTGAAAACCCATGCCGCCAATACCATTGCGGCAAATCCATCTGACCCACAAACCCGCGCTGATATTGCTCGTGCTTTCCAAGATGCGGTAGTAGATACCCTAGTGATCAAGTGTCGTCGAGCGCTCGAGCAAACCGGCTTGAAGCGTCTAGTTGTAGCCGGTGGAGTTAGCGCAAATGTTGAACTGCGAGAAAAACTCCAGCAGTTTGCGGCAAAAATTGGTGGTAAGGTTTATTTCCCGCGCCCAGCGTTTTGTACTGATAATGGTGCCATGATTGCCTATGCTGGAGCGCAGCGCTTGCGCGCTGGTGAACTGAACGATTTAAGTATTATCACGCGGCCGCGTTGGCCATTGGATCAACTCGCTAGCGTTTCTTGCTAAACGATTGCTCTTCACCACTGCGCAGGCGGGCGATATTAGCCTGATGGCGCCAGAGAATAAGTAGGGCAATCATAATGGTTGGTACGGTATATTGCGGCTTAATCCAATAGGCGTAAAACGGCGCAAAGCATACCGTAGTGATAGCTGCTAACGAGGATACTCGGCTCAATCGGAACACCACCAGCCAGGTGATGATCAATAATATGGCCATTTCGGTCGCGACCGGGAACATAGCGCCGAGTGCGGTTGCCACTGCTTTACCGCCACGAAAGCCGAAGTAGAGTGGGAAAATGTGGCCGAGACAGGCCGCCACCCCAATGATGCCGAGGAAAAATGGCTCGATACCGAGAAAGTATGAGGCCCATACTGGCACCATGCCTTTTAAAACATCACCGGCTAAGGTGAGAAAAGCTGGCCAGCGCCCGCCTAAACGGTAGACATTGGTTGCACCTGGATTATTTGAACCATTGCGCCGCGGGTCGGGCAAGCCAAATAGCCGACAAACCAATACCGCACTGCTAATCGAGCCGATAAGGTAAGCGACAATAATGGCAAGGATGATAAGCGCGCCCATTTAGTTTGTTTCCAGCTAAGTGTCCGTTACTATGCTGCCACTTAGCATACGTGCATTACGCTTTTTTTTCCATGATTACACCAATGAGTCTTTGTATGGATAAGGTAATAATTGAAGGGCTACAGATTGATGCAATGGTTGGTATTTATGCTTTTGAGCATGAGCAGCCACAACCACTTGTCATTGATCTAGTCATGGCATGGGATAATCGCCCAGCCGCAGCCAGTGAGCAAATTAGCGATGCGTTAGATTATGATCGCGTTAGCACTGCAATCGCGCAGTTAATTACCAGTCAACCCTGGCAGTTGATTGAGACCGTCGCAGAGCGCATCGCTGCTATTGTGCTGAACGATTTTAAGGTGACCCAGGTATCAGTTAAAGTCGCCAAGCCACAGGCGGTTGCGGCAGCACGCCAAGTGGCGGTGATGATAGAGCGTCACCGTTAATATGGCACGAGTGGTACTTGGCTTAGGCAGTAACCGTCAGCGGCAGCAGCATATTAATGCAGGCCTACGCGCGCTGCATGATCGTTATGCGTCGGCACAACGGCCTATTACCTGTTCACGGGTATTTGAGAGTGCTGCGGTAGGCTTTGACGGTCATGACTTCTATAATTGCGTGGTCGAATTTAGCACTGATGAGCCCGTGGCAGCGATCAATGAATTTTGTAAAGCCACTGAGCTGGCGCATGGCCATAGCAGTGAGGCAGCGAAATTTAGCCCGCGAACACTCGATATCGACATGTTGCTGTATGATAATTTGGTCTGCCAACAGCCGGTCAACTTACCGCGTGATGAAATTCTCACCAACGCCTTTGTGTTGTGGCCATTGGCTGAAATACTGCCGGCAGAGAAACACCCGCTAACGGGCACCAGTTATGCCGAGTTGTGGGCTCATTACCTATTGCAGCAACGCATACGCCCGCTTGAGTTTGAATTCTTGGTACTTCCGCATTTGAGGATGGTAGGCCCGTGAGTTTATTTGAAACCATTGTGCTGGCGCTAATTCAGGGTTTGACTGAATTTTTGCCAATCTCCAGTTCTGCGCATTTAATTTTACCGTCACAGTTGCTCGGCTGGGCCGATCAAGGCCTAGCCTTTGATGTGGCAGTGCATGTTGGCACCTTATTGGCGGTGATGATGTATTATCGTCGCGATGTCGGTGAGTTGCTGGTTGGC
>CAYXGO010000234.1:0-291 GCA_964464575.1 uncultured Pseudomonas sp.
ATCAGACGATAACGAAAACAACTACATCGGCTTACTCGAAGATCCGAAGAAAATAGAGAAGAAACTGAAACGCGCAGTGACTGACTCAGACGAACAAGCACGGATTTTCTTTGACCCAGAACAAAAGCCTGGGGTCTCCAACTTGCTGTCGATCTTGTCGGCGGCCAGTGGCACTGCAATTGCCGACTTAGTGCCGCAGTATGAAGGCAAAATGTACGGCCATTTGAAAGGTGATACCGCGGCTGCGGTGGTTGCCATGTTAGAGCCGGTGCAGCGGCGCTACGCTGAGTA
>CAYXGO010000234.1:311-2327 GCA_964464575.1 uncultured Pseudomonas sp.
CTCGACTACCTAAACCAGGTTATGGCAAAAGGTGCTGACGCCGCGTCTGAACACGCCGCCACCACCCTGCGCAAAGTCTACGATGTGATTGGCTTTGTCCCACGGCCATAATAGCCGCTACTTAGCCATTTGTTTTTGCTTGTTTTCCCAGCGCCGTTTAGCTAAGCGGCGCATATTCGGAACATCGTCGGTCTCGTCCATAATGGCCTGACCGATGATTGCCTCAATAATGTCTTCCATGGTGATTAAGCCCAACCATGAGCCATATTCATCGTACACCAGAGCCATATGTTGTTGTTCGCGCATCAACTGTGACATCAGCTGTTCAACGTTCATGGTTTCAGTGACAACTTTGGCGGGCTTCATGATGTCGGCAACCACGGCGTTTTCATCAACATCCAGTAGGTCGTAGCGGAACACGATCCCCAATGGCGCTTCATCCTCATCGAGAACCGGATAGCGTGAAAACTGATCTTTCTTAACCCGTGTGGTGAAACTGCCTAATGACTCGTCAGGTTTTGCCGATTCACAGACCATGCGCGGGGTCATAATATCTTTCACTTTGACTTCGTGCAGGTCGAGGATATTGGCGATAACTCGCTGTTCATCTTCATCCAGTTTATTCAGTTCGCGGCCGAGTATGGTCAGTGCTTTAATTTCTTGGCGTAGGTCGTGATCGTGTTGGCTGCCACCGAGCAGTTTGATAATTTGGTCGGACATCCAGATAAATGGTTTGAGAATGAAGATCATGCCATTTAATGTGGCTGGCAATATTGGCGCAAAGCTGGGCCAATATTTAGCGCCAATGGTCTTTGGTAATATCTCGGACAGTACCAAAATCAGTACCGTCATGACCGCCGAGGCGATACCCAAATAACCATCGCCATAGATGACCGTGACTTGTGCCCCAACACCGGTCGCACCCACGGTGTGTGCCACAGTATTCAGGGTCAAGATTGCTGCCAATGGTTGGTCAATGCGATCTTTCAAAGCCTTCAATTTCTCGTACAACTTTGGCTTAGTGAGTTTCTGCTGCGCTATGTAGCTAGGCGTCAGTGACAATAGAGCGGCCTCAAGAATAGAACAGACAAACGAGACTGCGATAGATATAGCCACAAAAGCAATTAAAAGACCCATAGAATTAAGTTAAACTTCCCTCGGAAAATTAGAGTTAAAATTATACAGCTGTTTTACCGCAGCTGATACTACTACGGGACATCATGCTACTTTTGATCGATAACTATGATTCATTTACCCATAACGTGGCGCGCTACTTTGCTGAACTAGGCGCGCCTGTTGAAGTTGTGCGTAACGATCAGATCAACTTGCAGCAGATGGCGCAGTTACCGCTTAGTGGCTTGGTGATATCGCCAGGGCCATGTACTCCGAATGAAGCGGGCATTTCACTGGCTGCGATTGATTACTTTAAAGATCAACTACCTATTTTAGGTGTGTGTTTGGGCCATCAAGCCATTGGCCAAGCCTTTGGTGGGCAAGTGGTGCGCGCTGAAAAGGTGATGCATGGTAAGACCTCATCCGTTGAGCATCAGCAAGGTGGTGTATTAAAAGGCCTGCCAAGCCCCTTTACCGTGGCACGCTATCATTCGCTGCTGGTCGATTACGGCAGTTTACCTGACTGCTTGGTCGTCGATGGCGTCTGCTACAACAGTAGCAATGAGCCAGAAATCATGGCCATGCATCATCGCCAGCTGCCGATCTTTGGCGTGCAGTATCACCCCGAGGCGATTCAGTCTGAGTTTGGCCATGCGGTGTTGAAAAATTTTCTTGATTACTGCCAAGCTGATTTTCAACGACGCGCATAAAAAATAGTTGCCTTGCCGTACATTCTGCATACTTATTCAGACCCCCTGCAAACTTACCTAGATTCAGCTAAGGCCTTATTTTTTCTATCCTCACGGCACGACAGCAGGTAAAAAATCTGCCATAATAGCGCTCTATAATAGGCGTCAATAAAAGACCAAATTCAACAGTGACGAGGGAGCTTTATGTCAAACC
>CAYXGO010000235.1:0-673 GCA_964464575.1 uncultured Pseudomonas sp.
CCATGGAAAAACTCGGCTATGAAAAACGCGACATTTTGGTGGATCGCGTTGAACAAGCGAGTGATGCTCAAGGTGATGCGCAAGAAACGTTTCAGTCGGCTTTGGAGCAATTTCAGCAGGTCATTGGTACCCCTGAATCGGAGCTCAATAGCGTTTACCAAGATATCAATAGCGCCTTTGAAGACTCACAAGCCGCGGCTAAGCGGGTCAGTGATCGTATTGACCAAGTGGAAAAGGTGGCCGAAGACCTATTTGACGAATGGGAAAAAGAATTAGACGCCTATTCGAATGCTAATTTGCGCCGCCAAAGTGAACAGCAGCTCAACGACACCCGCCGCCAGTACAACGCCTTAGTGCGGCAGATGCGTCAAGTGGAGTCACGCATGCAACCGGTACTCACCGCTTTTCAAGACCAGGTACTTTACCTCAAGCACAACCTCAACGCCCAAGCCATTGGCGCCCTGAAAGGCGAGCTCGGCCGCATGGAAAGCGACGTCACCTCGTTGATTAAAAACATGCAGCAATCCATTGCTGAATCCGAAGCCTTTATTGCCCGTTTTAAGTCGCCGTAGGCCTTAGTAATTCTGGCGTTTCTCGGTTGCTTAATAGGGTCATTTGAGCAATGGCTATTGCGTTGAGTTGTTGTAATCGGTCGCTTGCAATTACACCTTGT
>CAYXGO010000235.1:700-2319 GCA_964464575.1 uncultured Pseudomonas sp.
AGGCATTCATCGATTCTAAGTTTGCAAGGCAAACGAGCTGGTGCATGTTCGCATGGTCGCGCATATTGCCTTTAATCGCAGGATTTAACTCTCTCCATTCCCGCGCAGTGACACCGAAGAGCGCCACATTCAGCAAATCCGCTTCATCAGCATACACCTGACTAATTTGGGCTGCCGTTAGACGATCCGGAATCAGATTTCTCTTAATTGCATCAGTGTGGATAAGGTAATTGACCTTAGCTAAATTACGCCTAATGTCCCAACCAAGCTGGGTGAACTCGAGCTCCTTGAGGCGCTGAAATTCCTTTATCAAGTAAAGCTTAAATTCAACCGATATCCAGCTAGCAAATTCAAACGCTATGTCCTTTTGCGCATAGGTTCCACCATAGCGACCTGCTTTAGAACTGATACCAATAGAATTGGTCGCTTCGATCCACTGCTTGGGAGTTAGCGTAAAACTATTGAGTCCTGCATTCTTTCTAATCCCGTCGAATTCGACGGGATTAAAGTCTTTATTGTTGAGTTGCTCCCAAATACCTAAAAATTCGAGTGTATTTCTATTGCGAAGCCAGTTTCTTATCAAATCATCGGTGTTTTTTCTATTTTTATAGCGCGCGATATCAGTGATACAAATATATTCTTGGCCATTCTTATCCAGCGTGGTGATCGTGTGCTCAAGAACTTCTATTTTTACCGACATAAGTAATCATCCATGATTTCTGCTGACTGAGAGCAATTAAGGTATCACCATTCATTGACCAATTGCGCCACCCATTACTGCACAGCCTCCTATATCTTCTCCGACCATGGTTTGGTTTGGTTGTTGTCCTACGAACTAATGAAAGAATGCTTAAATAACTTCGCAGCTCAGGAATGTTTATCAACACTGGGCAAGCGAGACACTATTAACGTAGATACCAGCAGCAACCCCGCCGAGATCAACAAGCACGCGACTAAGCCTGCTTGTTGGTAGACGTAGCCCGACAATAGCGTACCAAGCAGGCGACCGGCAGCATTCGCCATATAATAAAAGCCAACATCAAGCGATACTCCATCGGCACGCGAATGGGCAACGATTAAATAGCTATGCAGTGATGAATTGATGGCAAAGAGCAGGCCAAATAGCCCCAGCCCCACCATAATGCTTACGGACACCGGAAAACTGCCATACCACAGCGCCGCAGCGAGCCCTAGCGGCGCTAATGTCAGCAAGGCACCATAACGGGTAACCTGATGTGCTTGGGTGAAACGTGGTGCCATTGCTTGCACGCCACCATAGCCGATCACCCACAATGCAAGAAAGCTACCTACCTGCCAATGATCCCAACCCAGTTGCACCGCTAAAAATACCGGCAGCGCCACCACAAACCACACATCGCGCGCGCCGAACAAAAATAATCGCGCCGCCGCTAAAATATTAATGGCTCGGCTTTTTGACCAGAGGTCGCGAAACTTCGGTTTAAAGGTGGCCTTGCCGGTGTCGCGCCGTAAAAATATCAGGCTACCAAGCCACACAAAGCTGAGCAGCAGCGCCAGTGCCAACACCGCGCCTTGAAAGCCAATCAGCGTGAGTAATAAGCCCCCCAAAAAGAAGCCAATGCCTTTAAGCGTATTCTTGG
>CAYXGO010000236.1:0-2289 GCA_964464575.1 uncultured Pseudomonas sp.
TTGAGTAACCACCGGCTGCTTTAACCACTGCGATGGCCTGCTCCAACTCCCCCCATTGAGCTTTGATATAGGCTACCTTGCCGGCGCCGAGATAACGCTGGAATGCCGCCTCAACGGAGCTCACTTTTCCTTGCTCCACTAACGCGTCTGCCAAGTGCTTGCGGGTGGGCATGGTCAGCTGCTGTACCGCCGGTGGGGTAATGGCTAAACCTAAATAATCTAAGCGCGCCACCATGGCTGCGTAGCGGTCACGGCGCTGCTGCTGCTGTTGTTCCAGTAATTGCACTAAGTTGGTGTGCTCAGGGTCAAAATTTAGTGCCACTAAATGTATTTCATGATTCTGCCAACGGCAGGTCAATTCCACCCCAGTAATCAACTGCAAAGCTAGCTGCTGCTCAGCAATTGCGGCCTGCGCTGGTGCTAGCGCGGCAATGGTGTCGTGGTCGGTGATCGCCAATTGCTGCACGCCAAAATGAGCGGCACGCTGCACTAGCTCGGCTGGGCTGAGTACACCATCCGATAAGTTGGTATGGCAATGTAGATCGTATACCTGGCTCAAATGGCTACCGCCAGCTCTGCGGCTTGACGCATGGCGCGTTTGGCATCGAGCTCAGCGGCCACATCAGCACCACCAATCAAATGTACCGACTGCCCTGCGGCCTGCAAATCCTGCTGCAATTCGCGCAGCGGCAATTGCCCGGCACAAACAATAATGTGGTCGACTTCTAATACGCTGGTTTGGCCATTTACTTCAATCACTAAACCCTGCTCGGTCACTTCTTTGTAGGTGACGCCCGCAATCATTTGCACATTTTTCTGCTTTAGCGTAGCACGATGCACCCAGCCCGAGGTTTTACCCAAGCCGTCGCCGACTTTGCTGGTTTTACGCTGCAATAAGTAGACCTCACGCGGATTATGCTCCTTACCTGGCTGAGTTAAACCGCCACGATCGGTGTAGTTACTATCCACCCCCCAAATACGCGACCATTCGGTAACTGACAGTGACGGTGAGTGTTCGGTGGTAATCAATTCAGCAACATCAAAGCCAATACCACCAGCGCCAATAATGGCGACACGTTGGCCGACGGGCTTACGATCACGCAGCACATCCAAATAGCTCAGCACCTTACTTGATTCAATGCCAGGGAGATCCAATTTACGCGGCACAATGCCAGTGGCCAGCACAATCTCGTCAAACTGACCGGCGAGTAGACTCGCTGCGCTTTGGCGTTGATTCAAATGCACCGTAATACCGAGCTCTGTTATGCGCTGATTAAAATAGCGAATGGTTTCATGAAACTCTTCTTTGCCGGGGATCTGCTTGGCATAGTTAAATTGCCCGCCAATCTCACCGGCACTATCGAACAGCGCGACTTTGTGACCACGTTCGGCTGCATAACAGGCGAAGGCTAAGCCAGCTGGGCCAGCACCAACCACAGCAATGTGCTTGGTTTTAGCGACGGGAGTAAGCTTTAGCTCAGCTTCATAACAAGCAAATGGATTGACCAAGCAGGTCGCCCGTTTGTTTTCGAACACATGATCTAAACAGCCTTGGTTACAGGCAATACAGGTGTTAATACGATGCGCTTGATTGGCAGCAGCTTTATTGACGAAGTCTGGGTCGGCCAGCAACGGGCGCGCCATCGACACCATGTCGGCTTCGCCTTTGGCGAGAATTTGCTCAGCGATTTCTGGCGTATTAATGCGGTTCACCGCCACCACCGGCACCGATAAATGCTCACGTACTTTTGCCGTGATCCAACTAAAGGCAGCTCGCGGTACCGAGGTGACAATGGTAGGCACCCGCGCCTCATGCCAGCCAATACCACTGTTAATGATATTTACGCCGAGTTCACTGACGGCTTTACCGAGCGCAATCACCTCGTCAAAGGTGTTGCCGTCTGGCACTAAATCCAGCATCGATAAACGATAAATAATGATGAAATTCGGGCCTACTTCGGCGCGTACTGCTTTGATAATTTCACGCGCTAAGCGGGTGCGGTTCTCAAATGATCCGCCCCATTGGTCGGTACGTTGATTGGTGCGTGGACAAATAAACTGGTTGATCAGGTAGCCTTCTGAACCCATCACCTCAACACCATCGTAACCAGCCTTTTGCGCCAACCGTGCGGCACGAGCGAAATGCGCGATGGTGGTGCGAATTTGCCGCTCACTCATGGCTTTAGGGGTAAATGGCGTGATCGGTGATTTGATCTTGCTCGGTGCGACCGAGAATGGATGGTAGGCATAGCGACCAGTATGCAGAATTTGCATACAAATATTACTGTC
>CAYXGO010000237.1:0-2239 GCA_964464575.1 uncultured Pseudomonas sp.
ATTCTGACTGCCCTGCTGGTTTTGAGCACTGGCATACCTGTAGCTGATGCCAACGATTATGTCGAAACGCAATGGAAAGAATTGGTGCCGGAAGGCTATAAACCACCGCCAGTACGCAGTCAGGCGTTCTATGAGAATAATCCTGATTTAGCCATGCAACCTGAACTGGATGCGCCCATGGTGGCGAGTCTCGATGGCAAGCGCATCAAAATTCCCGGTTATGTCGTGCAATTAGAAGGCGATGCCGAAAAGGTCACAGAATTTCTGTTAGTCCCTTACTTTGGCGCCTGTATTCACGTACCACCGCCGCCGCCTAACCAAATTATCTTAGTGCGCTTTCCTCAAGGCGTGCCCTATGAGCATACCTTCGATGCGGTATGGGTAGAGGGCACTATCAAGGTGGAACGAGCAGAAGGACAGGTGGCGGTAGTCGGCTACCAACTGGAAGCCGTTACCGTCACACCCTATTACTAGAAGTGAATTTCTAGCCCCAAATAAGGGCCTTTGAAGCGCAGATCAGAATACATACCATCTAAGTCATCAAGCTCGATGGTGACTGAGCGATAGCCGAGCTGTAAATTGATATCTACGGCAAGGTTTTCCACCAGTCGATATTCAAGGCCCGCTTCCATGTCACGAATGCTATTGTCATCAATGCTCACCGCGTTGGCTAATGCATAGACTGTAAAATCCGTGGCTGGAATACCGAAACGACCATGCGCATACAGCGTGGGTACCCAACCATCTCCAGCTAGCTCAGCACTTTGATTGATATCGCGGACAGCTAATAAGCCTTCGACACGCTTGGCAGTAACGCCCAAATCCAATGCGGTTAGATCATTATCAAGGATTTCATAATACAAGGTGAAATCGGTATGCGTGAGATCGATCAGCGTTTGCACCGAGCTACCGGCGTTCCAGCTTTGGTTGGCAAAGCTAAAGTCACTGGCCAAGGTTGTCATACCATTGGCTTCAAGCTGATTGTGACGCACTTTAATGTTTGGAATCAGCGGGATTGGATGCTCGACCGAGATGTAGAGACTAGATTGCTGATCACTAGAGAAATCGAATTTTCGTAAATTATTACTATCAGCAAAACTACCACTGGTGTTGGTGTGCCAATATTGTCCACCGGCATAAACACCAAAAACGGTATCAGCGCTAGCGGCAAAAGGCAGTATAGCGGATGTCATCAGTAACGCTGTCAGATTCTTTTTCATAGCCTATTACCTTATTGAATGGGTCGTACTTCACCAATAATGGTCTTGGTGTCGCCATTATCGAAATTGAGTGTGAATTCAATCTGGTCACCGACCGCTAATGGTGCGACTAAGCCAAACATCATCAAATGATAGCTGCCTGGCTTGAGCTCAACGGTAGCATCTGGCGCAACTTCAAGGGCTAGTACACGGCGCATGCGCAACATACCATCACGCATGACGTGTTCATGAACTTCTACCGCGCGCGCGGCGCTGGTTGTTGCACCCACTAAGCGAATCACTTCGGCCTGTTGATTGGTCATGGTGAAATAAGCGGCGCCATTTTCAGCGCCGGGAATGGTTTCACGTAACCAAACATTACTAATATCTACGTCAACGGCATGAGCTAGATTAGCAAACAATAAGGTCGCCAACCCAACGGCTATGGTAAAACGCATGTAAACATCCTCATGGCACACTGTTCAGGTGCCACCAGTTTACACTGCCTGTGGACGCTTACGCACCATTAAATACACAATCAAGCCAAGAATTATGAACGGCCACAATGTACCTAACGCGGCAATAGCTACCGCAAAGAGCGCCACTCCAGTAGCAAGAGCGACACTACCACCGACCACAACCACTAAGGCAAAAGCCGCAGCGGCAACCGCAAACAACACGATGCCGGTGATACCAATGGCTAGAATAGTGCCAAGAATTGAGCCTAAGATAGCGAAAATGACGTCACCAAATAGCACCAACGCCAGCACGATACCAACTACCCACCAAATTGTATTTTTTGATTCTTTCGTCATGATAAAACTCCAGTTAGTTGCTTTACCTAGAGATATACAAGAACCGTGCCAACTGTTAACATACTGTTTTTATTGGTTTTATATGGCGGAATCAAATAAGCAGCGATGGTGAAAACTACTAATTAATAGCGTGTTTCACATCAAGATATGTTTGCCTGAGAAATGAAGAGAGCCAAAGAAAAAGCCCCAGCGGTTAGGCTGGGGCTTGTTCGGAATAGGTGCCTG
>CAYXGO010000238.1:0-2171 GCA_964464575.1 uncultured Pseudomonas sp.
AGGCTTTAACGATAACCGAACCCTGGAGATTGCGGAAATTTCGCGCTCACTCAAAGCCTTGGCGAAAGAACTGAGTGTGCCGGTGGTGGCGTTATCGCAGTTAAACCGCTCATTGGAGCAACGCGCTAATAAGCGTCCAGTCAACTCAGATTTGCGTGAATCAGGCTCGATTGAGCAAGATGCCGACGTGATCATGTTTATTTACCGCGACGAAGTGTATCACCCGGAGTCTGAAGAACAGGGTATTGCTGAGGTGATTTTAGGCAAACAGCGGAACGGACCCATTGGTACGGTTAAGCTGAAGTTCCAAGGGCAGTTCTCACGCTTTGATAACTTGGCGATCAGCCAAATGTATGAAGGCTTCGACCGCTAAGCTTGCGCTTGGCAGTCTTGGCACAAGCCGTGAGCTTCAATGGTTTGTGTGGCGACGGTGAAGCCTTGATTTTCGGCTTGTTTGCGCAAGGCGTCGTAAACCCCATCGGATTGAATTTCTTGCACCGACCCACAGCGCTGGCAAATGAGCATTTGTACTGGGTGTTGATGGCCAAAATGGCTACAGAGTACGTAACTATTCGATGAGCTGATTTTGTGCACAAAGCCTTGCTCTTGCAAAAAATCGAGGGCACGGTAAATGGTCGGAGGCTTGGCGTTGGGTACCGCTGATTTGAGTTTATCAAGCAAGTCGTACGCGCCAATAGCACCGCTTTCAGCGGCTAGGATCTCGAATACCTCACGGCGCGCTGGAGTAAGTCGCGCACCACGATTTTCGCATATTTGTTCGGCTTTCGTGACCAGCCGTAGAGTTTCTTTACAAGTCATGGTGCGAGTTTATCACGCAATTAATTTAACGGGTAGCAGCTGAGGGAATGATGATGACAGTTTGGCGTAATTCAATGGGAGTAATGCTAGCCGTATGCGGCCTGATGATCAGCAGTGCAGCAGCCCAATCAGTCACGCTGCATGAGGCTACGGTATCGCAATTGCAGCAAGCCATGGCTGAGCGCCGTTTGACTGCGGTTCAGTTGCTCGACTATTACCTGGCCCAAATTGGCGCCCATGATCAAAACGGTGCTGAATTGAAAGCACTGATCAGCGTGCAAGACCCGGCTGTTTTGCGGCAGCTCGCGCAACAGTTAGATGATGAGCGTGCAGCGGGGCAGGTACGTGGGCCACTGCACGGCATTCCGGTGGTGTTAAAAGATAATATTGATACCGCCGATGGTTTGGCAACCACGGCTGGTTCTTGGTTGTTACGCGACCATCATGCTGCTGACGATGCGTTTATCGTGGCTCGCTTGCGCGAAGCTGGGGCGATTATTTTGGCGAAGGCGAACTTGAGTGAATGGGCTAATTTTCGTTCGAGTTATTCGTCGTCAGGCTGGAGCAGCTTAGGCGGACAAACCAAAAATCCATACGATACCAGCCGCAGTCCATGTGGTTCGAGCTCTGGCTCGGCGGTTGCAGTCAGTGCAAATTTAACTGCGCTCGCGGTTGGCACTGAAACCGATGGCTCGTTGGTTTGTCCCGCCAGTATCAACGGTATTGTTAGTATCAAACCAACCCTTGGTCTAATTAGCCGTGACGGCATTATTCCAATTGCCCATAGCCAAGATACGGCCGGACCAATGGCCCGTACCGTCACTGATGCAGTAATTTTGTTGCAAGCGATGAGCCATTATGATGAGCGCGATGCAGCGAGCTATGCCAGTGCCGTTGCCTTTACTGACCATCTCCGCTCAGATGGGCTTAAGGGCAAGCGTATTGGGGTGATGCGTGATCTGACTGGTTATCATCCTGAGGTTGACCGGGTATTCAATCAACAGATCGAGTTGTTGCGTGCGGCTGGCGCTGAAATCGTTGACGAACTCAGCTTTCCTAATGGGCGTAACTGGAATGAAGCCGAATTTACCGTGCTATTGCATGAGTTTAAGAGCGATATTGCCAGCTACTTGCAAGCCAGTGCAGTCGCTGAGTATCGCAGCTTGGCTGATTTGATTGCTGCCAACAGCAGCTATGCGAGTATGACCATGCCGTGGTTTGGCCAAGATTTATTTGAGTTAGCCGAGGCGCGCCAAGCTGATCAGCAGGATTCCTATGAGCAGGCGCTGAAACAGGCTAAACAGGCGGCAGGTCAAGACGGTATTGATGCAGTGTTGAAGCAACACAAGTTG
>CAYXGO010000239.1:0-2150 GCA_964464575.1 uncultured Pseudomonas sp.
AATCTGCTGCTTGAGTCGGAACTCGGTGATAGCGAGGGAATTGCTTTTGGACTGACGTTATATAGTCAATTGCTAGACGCCTTAGTACAACCTGAACAGTTCACCGAGCTAACCGGCGTGAGCAGTGACGCGCGTTCGATGTTGTACATGGTTGGTGCAGCGCCGGTACTGCGCATTGCAGTGGGTGACCAAGCTAAGTTTTTAGCGATGTTTGAGCGTGCCGAGCAGGCCAGTGGTTACAGCGCAACCGAAGAAACTATCGAGGGTGCTACGGTTTACCGTTATCAATTAGTCCGTGACGAGGTGGAAGAAATTGCTATTGACCTGCTAATGCGGGTTGGTGATGGTTGGGCGACACTAACTGTCGATGCTGCGAGCCTCGATAAAGCAAACTTAGGTCAGCGTTTGGCATTAACTCAACCGACTCATAACTTGCAAGATAGCGGCTACTTAACCGATATCCTTAAAAAGTATGATTTACGTGCTGATGGCGTTGGCTATATTCGCTCAGATATTTTGGCCAATGCGCTGGTTAATCCCGACAGTAACCAGTTAGGTCTTGATTTGCGCTCAATTTCCGCCGGTGAGTTAGATACCTCGATGGCGGAATGGCAAACTGCTGAATGCCGCACTGATGTGAGTCAAATTGCTACGCTATGGCCGGGTGTATTCTTTGACGCCGCAATTACTCAAGCCGATAGCGGCACCACGATTGATAGCACGACTTTGATCCCGACCCATCATCAGCCAACTTTAGAGCGCATGCAGGATTTACGCGGATTTATTCCAACGGCGATGACGAGCAATCTTAGCGATGTCATGGGTTACGTAGGATTAGGTACTGATTTTGGTCGTTTAGCACCTAATCTGAGCCAAATGTGGGTTAGTCTGACCTCGGCTAAATTTTCGTGCGCGCCGCTCTTGGCTGCACAGGAGAGCATGAAGGCGAATAACCCAATGGCAGCCTTAGCGGTAACGCAAATGCTGGGTGGTTTGAAAGGCTTTGCTGCCCAAGTGGTGAATTTTGACTTGGCTGGCTTGGAAACTGGCAGTCCTGACGCGTTAAACATGACTTTCAGTATGTCTGGCGATGACATTGAAACCTTGTACACCACGCTGCAGTCATTTGATCCAAACCTGGCGGCGTTGGAGTTACCAGCAGTCGGTGAGACCTCCGTACTGGCCGGTGCTGATCTGGGTTTGCCATCCGATGCCACGTTGCATCGCGGTGCTAATACGCTGGTATTAGGTGTTTCTGCAGCCAGTGAAGCCACGGCAAAAAGTGCTGCTGCTGAAGCCATGAGCAAAAATGGGTTCGTGGTTATGGGCTTTAATTACGCCAAATTATTCGCCGCCGTAGGTCCAATGATGGCGCTAGAAGGCGAGGAAATGGGGCCAGAAGTTGAAGCCTTAATGAACACCGATATGCAGCTTCACTTTGTCCTGGACTTCAACAAGCACGGCTTTGTGATGAATTACAACATGGCGGTTGCTAAACCATAAAATTTTCAGTTACGGGCGTAAGTTTAGTGATAAACTTACGCCCTATGACTGATACCTCTGTAACACAACAAGTTCGTTTTCAGACTGTCGAGCCTGACTTTGCTGAACAACGTATTGACAACTATTTGCTTGCGCAACTGAAGGGTGTACCGAAATCGTTGGTATATCGTATCGTGCGTAAAGGTGAAGTGCGGGTCAACAAAAAGCGGGTAAAGCCTGAATATAAGTTGCAAGCCGGCGACGTGGTGCGTATTCCACCGGTCCGTGTGGCCGAAGCGAATGCCTTACCATCGGCTAAATTAGACCGCGTACAAGCGCTACAACACCAAATTCTGTTCGAAGATGATGTGCTCATGGTGATCAATAAGCCAGCTGGCCTCGCCGTGCATGGTGGTTCGGGTTTGCAGTTTGGCTTGATTGAGAGTCTGCGGGCACTGCGGCCGCAAGCACAGCATCTTGAATTAGTGCACCGGCTTGACCGTGAAACCAGCGGTTGTTTGCTGATTTCAAAACGTCGCTCAGCACTGCGTAACTTGCACGAACAGTTGCGCCTCAAAACCATGAATAAGCAATACTACGCCTTGGTGCGTGGCCACTGGCAGGCGCACGTAAAAATGGTTTCAGCACCACTGCAAAAAAATACCCTC
>CAYXGO010000240.1:0-2079 GCA_964464575.1 uncultured Pseudomonas sp.
ATGCAGATTAACTTCACCAAGCTCATCAAGATCTATGGGCTCGTATTCCTCTGGAATATCGGTGGCCTTTTGGCGCTTTTTGATTGGTGAGTACACAAAATCACACTGCACAGGTAAGATCATTGGGTCACCACAGCGCTCACAAGCCACTACCACAGTCACTTCAGCGTGTCCGCGAATGACCTTAATGCCCTGCTCATCCACGTCAAAATGGATTTGCGCATCGATGTCAGGACAAGCCTCAACCAATAGCTCTTGCAAACGCACAAGGTTTTTCCCCGGAATTAAACCGAGGTAACTCAACTGCTTACCGGCACTTTTAACCGGATCGACCGAAATCGGTACACGAACCTTCTGCATAGGGCGCGAATGTTAATGGATTAGCCGTTTGAAAACAAGTGATTTTCGCATTTTTGCTGCGCTTCAGCGCGGTTTATTTACAGCGCTAGTCAGTGGATTAACACCCCACGTGCGCAACATTGCCAACAAGCGAATCAATGGCAAGCCAATCAAGCTATTTGGGTCATCACCGTGCAACCGCTCAAATAAACTGATACCTAGCCCCTCACTCTTGAAACTGCCGGCACAATTCAACGGCTGCTCCAAGGCAATGTAACCATGAATTTCGGCATCAGCTAGCTTGCGAAACACCACAGTAAAAGGTTCAACGCAATGCTGCAGGCGTTGACCGGCGCTGTCATAGAGCGCCAAACCGGTTAAAAAGGTAACGCTTTTGCCACTTGCCGCGCGCAGCTGCTTAACCGCATTGTCGACCGTATGCGGTTTTCCGACAATAGCACCATCGATGACTGCTACTTGGTCCGAGCCGATTAACAAGTGCTCTGGGTACTGTGCCGCTAACGCCTTAGCTTTTGCAATAGCTAAGCGTTCAACCAGCTGCTGCGCCGATTCACCCAACAGCGGTGTCTCATCGATATGCGGCGCCGCGCAGCTAAAATCGGCCACTACTTTGGCCAGTAATTCACGCCGATACGGTGAGGTTGATGCTAATACCAGCTTGTTCATAGCAATTCCTTGAGCGCTCTAGCGCTGCTGTCATCAGCAACATAACTGCTCAACTCTGATAATTGGGAAATAATAGCGTGCGCACCAGCGGCCTTCAGTTGTGCACTATCATGGGCGCCAAAGCTCACACCAATAGCAGCCATCTGAGCCCGCTGTGCCATCTGCATGTCGTGAATGGAGTCGCCTATCATCAGTGCTTGCTGCACACCTACCCCGGCTTGCTCGGTTAACTCAAGGAGCATTTTCGGGCTTGGTTTCGACTCAGATTCATCAGCACAACGCGAATAATCGAAGTAGTGACGACTGTTGGTCTCGTCCCAGACGCGCTCGAGGCCATGACGCGCTTTACCAGTCGCCACGGCCAACCGAAAGCCACGGCTACGCAAATCGCTAAGCAGTTCATGTGCGCCGTCAAATAAACCTGTTGGCGTAGCATCATCATAGACATATTGTTGCCGATAGACCTGCATAAACTGTGCCATTTGCACCTCATTCAAGCGCCCAAATAAGCGGTCAATAGCGGGCAGCAAACTGATGCCAATAATGTCGCGCACTGCACTTTCTGATGGCACGTTAAGGCCGACCACCCGCGCGGTATGTTGCATGGATGACACAATGCGACCAACCGAGTCCATTAAGGTGCCATCCCAATCGAAAATGATCAGCGAATAGTTCATGCGAAACGCTTACTACCTAAACGCCGTAAAGCATCGCGAAGTGCATCATCAAGTGGCGCTTCAACGGTTATGGTTTGGCCGCTTTGTGGATGGGTAAATTGCAATAAATGAGCATGCAAAAACAGCCGTTGTAACCCTAGCCCTTGCATGAATCGGCTGAAATCCTCATCACCGTACTTATCATCAAGCGCAATGGGATGCCCTGCTTGCAGCGCGTGCACACGAATTTGGTGGGTACGACCAGTAATCGGTGAAGCCTCCACCAGGGTCGCTTGATTGTATTGTTCAATGATACGAAAGCGGGTTTCTGCGTCTTTGCCATCACTATCAACACGAACCACACGCTCACCCGATTTGAGGGTATTTTTTTGCAGTG
>CAYXGO010000241.1:0-2045 GCA_964464575.1 uncultured Pseudomonas sp.
AACCGTTTCGCTTCAAGATCAGCACCGACAATTACCGCAGGGATGTGAAATTTATCAATAGGAACAAGTTGGTCACCATAAACACGATTATCATGATCTGCCACAATTAAGAATAGAGTGTCCTGCCAATATGTACTGCTGCGCGCTTGTTGAATAAACTGTCCCAGCGCTAAATCGGCATAACGTACGGCGTTATCAACCGATTGCAGTGGCCCATCATGCGCAACGATTTTGCCCTCTGGTAGCTCAAAAGGCTCATGGTTTGAGGAGCTAAAAATCAAACTGAAGAACGGTTGCCCCTGCTGATGCAGCGTGGTCAAGCGTTCATGCGCCATGGCAAAAAGATCCTCATCACTGACGCCCCAGCTACTGACAAATTGCGGATCAACAAAGCTATTTTGGTCGATAATGGACTGGATCCCGTTGCCGGTAAAAAAGCTTCGCATATTGTCAAAATGCGCTTCACCGCCATACACAAATTCGGTCAAGTAGCCTTGCTGTTTAAGCGCTTCAGCAATAGTGAAGAAGCCCTGCTGCGAACCCGATAATTTCACCGTACTGCGTGCCGGCGACGGCGGGAAACCGGCTACTACAGCCTCGATACCGCGTACCGAGCGAGTGCCGGTTGCATACATCTGTTCGAACCACCAACCCTGTTCACTTAAAGCTACTAGGTTTGGCGTCAAACCACGCTCAACAAAACCATAGCCTAAGCTCTCCTCTAAAATAATGACGATGTTGAGTGGCTTGTCGCGGTTTCGACTGGGTGGTTGCCAATGCAACGTGGGTAGTTCCGGATCAATAAATTGAGCGCCGTTAAAGTAAGGCAGTTGACGCACAAATTCGGCAAGTTGCTGATCGGATAATTCACCATAAATACGGCTGGCATCGGCCTCGTGACGCATATTATAAAGCGCGAATTGCACCGAATAGGTGGAGCTCAATAGCAATGAATTAACCAGTGGATCAGCAGTAACAGCGAATAGTGCTGGGTTGGCTGGGCGATGATCAAAACTGGAGCGAATACTCACGATGGTAAGCAGTACGACAACCGGCCATAACCAGAGGCTGCCAGCGCGGTTGCGCAGCGTTGTTTTGGCAGCGCTTCGTTGTGCTAGCATGTGCAAACTAAACCAGCCCACGCTGATACCGGCAATACTTACCAGCAACCAACCACGGAAGCCATTCCATAAGGTACTGAATACTTCCGCTGGGTAGCCCAAATATTCAATGAAAAGACGATTGGGGCGGACATCATATTGGGCAATAAAGGCTGGTGTCATGAGCTCCATGGCAAGCGTCACACTCAGCACAGCAAGCAACCACCAACGGCTAAATTGTCGCCAGCCAAGCTCTGCCTTCAGCAGGATAAAAATGGGTAGCACCAGTAACGCCAGCAGATTCCAGTAGCCCAGCATGATCAGATCGGCACGAACACCCTGCAGCATCAGCAGCGGCCACCATCCAGCTGCGCTGACCCGCTCGCTATACAGAGTGAACAGTACGCCGCGACTGAGAGTCAGTAAAACCAAACCCACCCCCAATAGCGTAAGCAGAGGTCGATAAGGTGCAAGAGCAGCACGAAATGATGTCATGAAGCATTCCTAGTGAACGAGAATGCCTCATGATGTCGCTAAAAACTTAAGGTAAACTTAACGGGTTATCGCACTGTTTTAATTCGGAATAGACAGAATCGCCCGCAGACCTTGCGGCTGGTTTGGCTCAAAGATTAACTCGCCACCATGTAAATGCGCTACGCGCGCAGCAATCGACAGACCCAAACCGGCACCATTGGCTAATTGACGGTGTTGCTCGGCACGGTAAAAACGCTCTGTTAAATGCGCAATTTGCCCTGCATCTACGCCCGGGCCGTCGTCGGCTATCATGATCTGCAAGTGATTATCGTGGATTTCGGCGACAATCTTAATCATCGGTTGATCGCCACTGTACTTGAGGGCATTTTCTATCAGGTTACGCAATGCCGAACCGAGTAGTGTTGGGTATCCGCGACCGTTCAGCTGACTTGAGATACTCAGATTCCATTC
>CAYXGO010000242.1:0-2000 GCA_964464575.1 uncultured Pseudomonas sp.
ATCTGTGCAGCGACGAGGGAAGCGGGATCAGGGGGCGAGCCATTGGCCCGCCCATAACACCTAGGCCAATAAATGCGCATGACATATTCATGGTAAAACTCCTTGCTCAATCAATTAATCGGTCGCTTTAGGTCGCACCACGGTAAGACCTTCAGGAATACATTCAATCTGTACTGGACCAACGCCACGGAGATCGCCATCGAGCTCGTAATGCGCGTCGGCACTGCCAAGCTGACCGTCTGCGCTGCGTTGTAATTCTAATTCGGCAATGTGGTTTTGGCCGGGCAAAAGTAACTGCCACAACGCGCGTAATTGCCGCCATCGACTGGCGCGTGGGACCGCCAACCACTGCAACTGCTGCTGCCGCCGTGAACCCTGTGGATTCACCGCAATACCGCCGCCAATAAAGCGGCTCACCGCAGCAATGTGACAGTCATACCAGCGCCCCCTTAAATAAAGAGGCTGACGACGTGACAATGGCCCGAATAAATAACGGCACAACGCTAAACTATAACTCAGCCGACCAAAACTTCGTTTCAGCCAGCGCGGTTGTAAGGCAATAAGGTCGGCACTTAAACCGCTACCAGCGTGATTAACAAAATACTCGTGCCCAGCTTTACCAATACTCACCTGCTCAACCAGTAAACCGTCTTGCATCCGCCAACGCCAGTCAGTGATGCCCAAGTCACGGGCAAAATCATTGCCGGTACCACAGGGAATTACACTCAGCCGGAATGGCCGGAGAGCAATCACTTGCGTGACTAAGTTAACGCTACCATCACCACCTACCACCAACATTTCATCGATACCATCAACCGCGCTTCGCAACTGACTTAAGTCCTGCTCACGACTGGCGCTGCTGGCCATCAGCACCACCTGATGATGTGGTAGCTGTTTTAGAAAGTACTGGCTGTATGCATGCGCGCGATATTGCGCCCGTCGATGCAAGCTATGGTAGTAAATTAATACCCGGCGCGGCTCACGCATGGCTAACCAGCCAGTGCAAATAGCGCCCTAACTGATTGAATGGCGGTTGTTGAT
The DNA here is from genome assembly GCA_964464575.1 of uncultured Pseudomonas sp. Lineage (GTDB taxonomy): Bacteria > Pseudomonadota > Gammaproteobacteria > Enterobacterales > Alteromonadaceae > Pseudidiomarina. The sequence goes on from CAYXGO010000242.1 coordinate 1,042, forward strand.
TGTAGCGCAGCTCTAACACTAACAGCTCGTCAAAACGCTGTTGGTCGCTGCGGTTACGCAAGTAATCATGAAAACAGCGCACTCCGGTTTGTAGCTTAGGTTGCAAATTAAGTTGCTCAAGCCAGCTGCTGACCTGACGCGGATCGAGTGGTTGTTGCGGGCTAAGTTTAACCTTCTTTTTGACCTGTAAATCATCATTCACATAGTCAAAGTTACCGTAAATGATATTCGCCATCAGCTTGGCATCGCGGTTGTAAAACATCAGCGATAACTGCCCCTGCGGGGCCATAAATTGCTTACACAGAGCCAATGCCGCAGCGGGGTCGGCCAGCCATTCCAGAACAGCATGACACAGCACCAGGTCAAACTGTTCGCCATCCAAGTGTTCTGGTAACTGTTGTAACGAGGCCACCAGATACCGATAGTGCTGCTGCAAACCGGCTTGTTGATGTGCCTGCGCGGCAGCGCTAATCATTTCAGCAGCAATATCGGTATGGGTGATGTGATGGCCCTGAACGGCGAAGGCCTGCGATAACTGCCCAAGCCCGGCGCCGATATCCAGCACCCGCAGTGGCTTGGAATGCTCAATAAGCGGCTGTAAATCACGCTGTAGCACCGCTAAGCGCAATTTGCCTTTGCTAGTGGCGTAGATATTACGCGCAAACTTATCGGTCATGCCACTAAAGCTGCGATCGTGGGGCTGCTTGCTCATAGTCGCTTAGGCCGGATTATCGATATCAATAAATTCAACCTGGAGGTCAAACTGAGCGGCGATATGTTCACCCAACGCTTTGATCCCACAACGTTCAGTTGCATGATGACCGGCGGCATAGAAAGCAATGCCCTGCTCCCGCGCACTGTGCACGGTTTGTTCAGAGATTTCTCCGCTGATAAAGGCATCACAGCCCTGTGCCGCGGCAGCATCGATATACCCCTGCCCACCACCACTGCACCAAGCA
>CAYXGO010000243.1:0-1697 GCA_964464575.1 uncultured Pseudomonas sp.
CCTTAACCAGTTCCCAAGAGGCTATTAATACAGGCCCTGCAGGTATTTCGCTAACACTTCCATATCGGCGTCGGTCAATTTTGCCGCAACATCACGCATCATGCCATTTGGGTCATTGGCCCGTTGACCAGAGCGGAATTGTTTCAGCTGGTCGATGGTGTACGCAGCGTGTTGGCCAGAGATGTCTGGGAAGTTCGCTAAGCCCATACCATCGCCGCGTGGACCATGACAGGCTGCGCAAGCAGCAATTTTACGCTCGGCATCACCACCGCGATAGAGCTTCTCTGCCGCAGCAATAACCTCTTCAGGTGCTTCGCCACCCTCAGCCGTTTGCGAGGCGAAGTATGCGGCTAAATCAGCCATGTCTTGCTCGCTCAAGAACATCACTTGGGCGCTCATGATAGCGTTGTTACGGCCTTCGGCACCGCCGGTTTCAGACGCACGCTTATAATCGAGCAATTGCTTCAACAAATACGATTCGTGCTGACCGCCAATTTTCGGGTACATGTCTGACGGTGAATTACCATTGCTACCGTGACAGGCTGCACACACAGCAGCTTTCGCTTGGCCAGCTTCGGCATCACCGGTGGCCGCTTGTGCGTTACCGGCAAAGGCAAGGTTTAAACCGAAATATAGCCCGACAACCAATGCTACTTTTTTCATGATCGAGATCTCTGCTCTGGATTATGTGACAGACGCTATTTTACACAAAACTTCTGCGGATTAAATGCCTAATCATGATACTATCCGCTATCTATCACGGTTATGCGCATCTATGAACACCAGTTTAAACTTTCAGCCTACAAAATTTGTCATCAGCGCCGCTGATATTCGTCAACTTCCTGCCGATGAAGGCGTGGAAATTGCCTTTGCTGGGCGCTCCAATGCGGGCAAGTCCAGCGCCTTGAATACCATCACCCGCCAGAAAGCCTTGGCACGTACCAGTAAAACTCCAGGTCGCACGCAGCTGATCAACGTATTTGAAGTGGCACCTGGCATGCGTCTGATCGATTTACCTGGGTATGGGTACGCGAAGGTGCCTATTGCGGTGAAAGAAAAATGGCAACTCGCCTTAAGCGATTACCTACAGCACCGCAAAGCACTGCGCGGCATCGTCGTCATGATGGATATTCGCCACCCGTTTCGTGATGTCGACCAAGACCTCCTCGAATGGGCCACCGCGTCAGGTATCCGCGTGTTAGTGCTACTAACTAAAGCGGATAAACTCAAGCCGGGGCAACGCAAATCAACGCTGTTACAAGCGCGCGAAGCGGTATTGGTATTTGGTGGCGATATTCAGGTCGAAATGTTCTCATCACTGACCAAACTTGGCTTGCCCAACGTCGAAGTTATTTTGTCGGCTTGGTTGACCGAGCCAGTCGGCCCTACTGAACCGAGCGCCGATGACCACAGCGACAGTTGATACGCCACCCCTAAAGGCTTGGCTACTGCTGTTGTTACTGGCCTTAATCTGGGGTAGTTCATTTTTGCTGATGAAAAAGGGCTTGTTAGTGTTTAGCCCCGACCAATTAGCCGCACTGCGTATTGGTACCGCTGGTTTGGTGCTGCTGCCTTGGCTCACCCAGCGTATTAAAACCGTTCAACGCCAACACCTCCCTAAACTATTCTCGGTCGGCTTAGTTGGCAGCTTTATTCCTGCCTTTTTATTTGCCTTTGGCCAAACCCAACTGGCCCGT
>CAYXGO010000243.1:1728-1971 GCA_964464575.1 uncultured Pseudomonas sp.
AGTGCTGTTTAAACAGCCGTCGCGAGTGCAGCAATGGCTGGGGGTGCTGATGGGCTTGATCGGCACTGTGGTACTCATCAGTGCCAACAGTAGCGGGGATTTTAGCCTGAACAGCTATGCCCTACTGATTGTTGGTGCCACCATTTGTTATGGCATCAACCTCAATGTCATTAAGCACAAAATTGCCGATTTAAGCGCCCTAACAATTACCGGCGTGAGCTTGTTTTTGATGGCGCCACCGGC
>CAYXGO010000244.1:0-1954 GCA_964464575.1 uncultured Pseudomonas sp.
CAGGCTTGGATAAAAATGCTGACTGTATCACTGCATTTGCACAAATGGGCTTTGGCTTTATCGAGGTGGGTACGGTGACGCCGCGCCCGCAGACCGGTAACGCCAAGCCACGTATGTTTCGGATCCCTGCCAAACAGGCATTGATCAATCGTATGGGGTTTAATAATCACGGTGTCGACTATTTAGTCGAACAGGTCCAACGTACTAACTTCAAGGGCGTATTGGGTATTAACATCGGCAAAAATAAAGATACCGCTGATGAACATGCTATCGATGATTACCTGTATTGCATGCGCAAGGTCTATCCATATGCCAGTTATATTACCGTCAATATTTCTTCGCCGAACACGCCAGGTCTGCGAGCGTTTCAGCATGGTGATGCGTTCGATAAATTATTGGCGGCATTAAAAGCCGAGCAAACGGCATTGCAGCAACAGCATAAGCGTTATGTGCCTTTAGCGGTGAAAATAGCGCCCGACTTAACCAGTGAAGGTATTAGCGATATCGCCAATGCACTTCTGAAGCATGCTATAGATGGGGTGATCGCTACCAATACCACGTTATCACGTGACATGGTGCAAGGGTTGCCTCATGCTGATGAAGCAGGGGGCTTAAGCGGTGCTGTGTTAGCTGATGCAAGTACCCGTGTGGTTGCAGAACTTTATCAGTTATTGGGCGACCGGATACCTATTATTGCTGTAGGCGGCATTGACAGTCTGGCGGCGGCACAGCAAAAGTTTGCTGCTGGGGCTAAATTAGTTCAGCTCTATACCGGGTTTATTTATCGTGGCCCTGCATTAGTCAAAGAGATTGTTAACGGCTTGTAAGTCGAGCCGTTTTTTATTATTGTAAAGACGCTTTTTAACCCATACTCACACAATAAAAAGGGCTTTTGGTGCAGGCATCTCAGAACTGGCGTTGGGTGATTACCCCAGATGATATGCAATTACGAATTTTGTTGGATGACCAACAGCAACACACCTGTCCCTATAAAACCTCTCGTTTAGTGCCCTTAGGTCCACTTAATGCCTGTTTTTCAGTAGCAGATGCCGAGGCCTATGAGCAATTTTCTGAAGCACTAGCTAGCAGTAACATACTTGATCCCGAAGTGGTTGTAGCAGCAACTTTAAACTACCTGATTATTAGCCATTTTGGCCGCCCGCAAATGCCACAAAGCTGGTATTTTCAACAGCAAGAAGCTGCCATTCACTATCCATTACACGTCGGTAGTTTGGTCGAACTCAACTCAGGGTTAGCGAGCGCCACCTTTGCACTGATCAATCATAGCGATGACGTAAGTGAATGTATGTTGCTTGATGCCAGCATGTCACTATCCGACATCAAAACGTTGCGCCAATTTGATGTCATCAAGGTCCTTAACAACCGTCTTCAACCGTCGGTAGCCATGGGCAGTCAGTCTGCCGACCGTGCATTATTGCGGTTGGCATAATGAATGGTGGCATCCGCAGTTCCGGCTGGACAATCTGTATCGCGGCGCTGTTAACTGTGGTCGGTTGTAGTGATACAGCGGCACCGGCCGACCCACCAACGCTGACAGTACGTATTCTTCATACCAGTGACATTCACGGTAAACTAACCGGCTATAACTATTTCTCGGCACGCGATGATGGTCAACCCGGTCTGGTTCATGCTGCCGCTGTGATTGCTAAAGCACGAGCGCAACAAGCCAATAATATTCTTATTGATAACGGTGATTTAATTCAGGGTGATCCACTGGCCGACTGGGCGATGAGCGCTGCGGATGAACGTGGCCATGCCATTATTGGAGCACTGAACAGCTTGCGCTACGATGTAGCGAACTTGGGCAATCATGAATTTAATTTTGGTTTAGATAATTTGTATTTAGCCTATCAACAGGCGCAGTTCCCATTGCTCAGCAGCAATTTAGAGTTTACCGACAGTGCGCCGCCGGCTTTACGCGAGCGCGTGCGGC
>CAYXGO010000245.1:0-1948 GCA_964464575.1 uncultured Pseudomonas sp.
AACTAATTCCACCTTGTCGAACTGATGCTGACGGATCAGGCCGCGGGTATCACGACCGTGCGAACCCGCTTCGCTGCGAAAACATGGCGTGTGCGCAGCATAGCAAAGTGGCAATTGTGCTTCATCGGCAATTTCATCGCGCCACAAGTTGGTCAGTGGCACTTCAGCGGTTGGGATCAAGCTCAAGGCTGCGGCGTTCTCAGTGGCGCCTTGTACATGGAACAAGTCTTCACCAAACTTCGGTAACTGCCCGGTACCAAACAAAGTATCTTGATTCACCAAATACGGCACATAGGCTTCGCTGTAGCCATGTTGCTCGGTATGCAAGTCAAGCATGAACTGACTTAAAGCGCGATGTAAGCGAGCTATTTGACCTTGCAGCACCACAAAACGAGCCCCGGCAAGTTTCACGCCTTGGTCAAAGTTCATGCCGTTTTGCAAACCGAGTGCAACATCCACGTGATCTTTCACGGTGAAATTAAATTGACGGGGCTCGCCCCAGCGGCTGATTTCCTGATTATCATTTTCATCCGCACCCAACGGCACGCTGTGGTCTGGGATATTAGGTACGCCAGCAATAATGTTATGCAAGCGCTCTTGTACGCTGTTCAATTCAGCCTTGGCGGCTTCAAGCTGCTCACCTAAATCATTGACCGAGGCCAGTAAGGCACTGATGTCCTCGCCACGGGCTTTGGCTTGGCCAACCGTTTTGGCGCTGGCGTTGCGCTGCGCCTGCAAGGTTTCAGTGCGCACTTGCAGAGCTTTCCGTTGCTGTTCAAGTTGGTCTAACTCGGCCACGTCCAGAGAGTAATTACGCGTTTGTTTAAGCCGCGCCGCTGTTTGCTCGAGTTCACTACGAAATAACTTAGCGTCTAACATGTTAGTTCCAGATTGCGATAATAAATGACTTAAGCCACAGCACCAGCAAAACTGCGGCGATACAGCCAATAAAGTTGGCACTGGCAAATAATGCCGCCTTCAGGTATGCCCCTTGCTGCGCCAAGTGCACGAATTCTAACGAAAACGCCGAAAACGTGGTAAAGGCGCCAAGCACGCCAACACCAAGCAGTAACCACAGCGTTTGCTGCTGGGCATGATGTTGGGTGACTACAAACAGGCAGGCTAATAATAATGAGCCGCTTATGTTAACGATTAGCGTGCCGAAAGGGAATGCTTTGAACCAGTGATTTGCACTGGCGGCATGCATGATCCATTGATTCACACCGTAGCGAGCACTGGCACCTAGCGCCCCGCCCAATGCCACCAGCAACCAATTAGTCATGTTCACCTCGTTGCCAGTCACTGTGCTCATCGACCTGACGTAACCACGCCAGTTTTTCAGCTAATTGCTTTTCTAAGCCGCGGTCACTGGGTTGATACAAATTGGGTTGCCCCAGTTGTGCCGGTAAATAACGCTCACCAGCCACAATGGCCTGCGGATAATTGTGTGCGTAGCGATAATCGACACCATCACCCTGTTGCTTATGTAATTGGGTTGGCGCATTGCGCAAATGCTTGGGGACTGGTGCGTCTGGATACTGCTCTGCCAATGCTTTAGCGGCGTTAAAGGCCTGATAAACCGCGTTACTTTTGGGCGCCAAGGCACAATAAATCAATGCTTGCGCTATGGCTCGTTCACCTTCAGCGGGGCCTACTCGGGTAAAGGTATCCCAAGCCTGCAAGGCCAGCTGTAACGCCCGAGGGTCAGCATTACCAATATCTTCTGAGGCGATAGCCAACAGCCGCCGCGCTACCACCAGTGGGTCACCCCCACCCAGTAAAATACGCGCAAACCAATACAAAGCACCGTCTACCGACGAGCCACGCACCGACTTGTGCAACGCCGATAATAGCTCGAAATAGCGGTCACCGTGCTTATCGAAGCCTGCTTGACGTTGGCCAACGGCCTGTTGCACAAAGGCTAAATCAAGCTGATTGGTAGTCGCGG
>CAYXGO010000246.1:0-1940 GCA_964464575.1 uncultured Pseudomonas sp.
ATAGACCTTCACGAAATAGGCGGCGCACAAGGCTGAAGACGCCAAAAAATAATCGAACGGGCTCGGCGCTGAACCATCGCCTTTATAGCGAATGGGTTGGTCGGTAACCACGGTGAAGTCATCAAACTTGGCTTCAAGCCGCAAGTTATCGAGAAAGTTAACCTTAATTTCCATGAGCGCGCCTACCGGTTCACAAGTCAGTTTATTGCCGCCGATTATAGCACTTAAGGCTGTTACAATTAATGCAATTGGTTACCTTTGTTTACCGGAATTTGCACTTATTGACGGGCTATCTATGCAACTCAGCGTGATAATAGAAGCCAACGGAGCCGCTTATAAGTGCCGGCTCAAGGAGCAAGCCATGATCAAGAAAACCCTAGTATCCGCAGCCTTAGCAACTTTGCTGTTGAGTGCCTGTGGTGATAATTACATCGCTGCAGAGAAGCTTTACACCCTCGATGATGCACAGCGTTTTGCGCAGCTCATCGCCGACCCGCATGCCGAGCTGACGGTTGCTGACGTACAAAAATACTATTTAGATGCCGGCACCCGTGGTATCGAGATTTTTACCCCAGGGCGTATTGTCGATGCTGAGCGCATGCAGCAAACCGTGCTGGCTAATCGCAAACACTATGAACGTGCGGTATCAGTCTGCTTACCGGCCGCCGAAGCCGTTGAAGCAGAAGCCATGGAGGTCTTGGCGCGCGCAGCAGATCTACTGAAACAAGATGATATTGCCCCAATTTATATGGTGTTTGGTGCCTTTAACTCAGGTGGTACTGTTGGGCCAGATGGTTTGGTGTTGGGGCTTGAGGTGATCTGTCGTTTAGCTGACGACCAATCCCAAGCTGAAGCGCTCATTACCGATTTTGTTGCTCATGAAATTGTCCACGTGTACCAAATTCGTAATGTCTCGAAAGCCATGGCAAGCGCCAATCCTACTTTGCTGAGCCAGAGTCTCGTCGAGGGCTTTGCCGACTATATTGCTGAACGCTTACAAGGGCGTAAAACCGCCACTGAGCAGCAGCGTTATGACTATGTGGTGGCACATGAAGCCGAGTTATGGCGGCAGTTTCAGCAGGCTATGGACAGCGGCGATATGCAGCCGTGGCTGTACGCTGGTGAAGTAGATGGTAAACCTGCCGACTTAGGCTACAGCATCGGTAAGCGTATTATTGAAGCCTATGTCGCCAACAGCGGCGATGAGCAGCAAGCATTACAGGACATTCTGAGCTTCTCCGACCCACAGGAGATTGTGCGCAAGAGTGGTTACGCGCCTTAGTCGGCGTAACCACTGCCGATGGCGCTAAAGGGTAGCTCGAGGCCAAGTTCTGGCACTTGCAGCGCTATCCAAGCGGGGAAGGTGTTACTGTTGGGGCCAGGTACGGCGGTATATTCATCGGCCCACGGGTAGCGTGCTGAGGCTTCAGCAATGCGAGGGATCAGTTCGGCTGCTTCAGCACCGCGCAGTGACAGCAATTTCTCCGGCCGTGCGCCATACCAATAGCGATCAGGGGTTGGTGTTTGATAGCTGAACAGCGCTGGCTGGCCGCGCTCAACGCGCCAACCCACCACTTCATAGACGGTGTACTCGCGGGCATTGGCTGGTTTTACCGCAATCCAGGTATGCACCGCAAAAATTCCGCGCCAGCCAAAGGCATCAGCAGCAAACACTTCAATAACCGCTTCCGGGGTAGTGGCCGGGGTGGCAATGCCAGCCGGTTCGCGTGACGCACTGCGCCAATCATTGGATGAACACCCAGCCAGTAATAGCGCCGCCAAAACAATGAACACAGCAGATTTTGTCACAACAGTAATACCTCTAACGACTATTTTTGCTCCAGCCCCAGCGCTTCACGAAGATTATTGGCAAAGGCCATGAATTTTTCTTTCATGGTACGTTTGACCTTCACCTCCAGCGAGCCCAATACCGAATACCC
>CAYXGO010000247.1:0-1937 GCA_964464575.1 uncultured Pseudomonas sp.
ATTCCTGACCAAAGTGCCTTTGAGCAGGTCGGGCAAACACGCTTAAAAGTACTATTCTGGTCTATTTATGACGCCGAACTATGGACCGATAGCGGCGACTACAGCAGTTTTACCCAACGCGTATTGCGGCTTAATTATCTCCGTAGCATCAGTGCCGATGACTTGGTTGATACCACCGGTGATGAGTGGCAACGCTTGGGCATTGCGTTAACCGCTGATCACCAGCAATGGTTAAGTGAACTGCGTGCCATGTGGCCTGATGTCAACGAGGGCGATTGCTTGATGCTGGTAGAAGATAGCCAAGGCCACGCTGAATTTTATAATGCCAAAGGCTCACTAGGGCGCATTGAATCGGCTACTTTCACCGACCATTTCCTAGCCATTTGGTTGGCGGAAAACAGCCGCTTTGACGATGAACGGAAGCAGTTATTAGGAGTATCACCATGAAAAAGTTAATCGCACTGTTGGCAACGCTACTGCTCATTACTGGCTGTTCGGCCAAATTGGAAGATTACAACGGCGTCACTCCAGAGCTGAAGCTAGAGCAGTTCTTCAACGGCGAATTGATAGCTTACGGTATGGTGCAAGATTACACCAATAAAGTGAACCAACGCTTCAAAGTCGACATGATCGGCAGCTGGAATGGCAACGAAGGTGTGCTTGATGAAACCTTCTATTATGACGACGGCAGTACGTCAAAGCGCATTTGGTACATCACCAAAACCGCAGCAGGGCGTTATGTTGGGCGCGCAGATGATGTGATTGGCAGCGCTGAAGGGCAAGTAGCTGGCAACACACTGAATTGGGTGTACGATTTACAAATTGAACTGGACGGCGAGCCATTCGTGATCACCTTAGATGACTGGCTGTACCTGATTGATGAAGACAACATGATGAACCGCACCGAAATGCGCAAATTTGGCATTCCGGTGGGCGAAATCACCATCTACATTGGTAAAAAGTAATTAGAAACCACGCGGCAAGCGCCCATTGCTGGCGCCTTGCTGCAATTTTTGCCGCCATAGCTCTTTGGCGGTCAGCCCTGAACCACCACCACTTACTTTTGCGGCAGACTTTTTCGCGGCCGGTTTAGCGGCTTTCTTTGCAGGCGCTTTGGCCGCAGCCTTAGCAGGGGCCTTGCTGGCCGGTTTTGCCGCAGCTTTAGCAGGCTTTTTAGCGCTACCCGATAACTCAGCGGCAGCTTCTGCGAGTTGCGCTAAGCGCATATTCTTGCCACCATCGACACTAAACCAACCGTTGGCTGCTTCAATGCTTGGTTTTTTACCGTGAGCTTGTTGGTAAGCTGCGGTAAAATCGGCAATAACTTGGTCTTTATCGAGTTTGCTCATGGGTTTTGATCCTATGTGGCGACGAGATAGATGACTTTTTATACTGGTTTTTTCCGACAATGTCTAATTTGCGGCGCCCCAATTGCGCCCAACAACTAGGATTAGGGTATGCACCGCCAGCAACTTGAACACTACCTGCGTGATTATTTAGCCGTTGATAGCATCAGTGACTATTGCCCCAATGGCTTGCAGATAGAAGGCCGCCAGCAGCTGCAACGAATCGTTACCGGGGTGACCGCCAGCCAAGCACTGATCGATGCCGCAGTGGCTTGCGGGGCCGATGCAATTTTGGTGCATCACGGCTATTTCTGGAAAAATGAACCGGCGGTGATTACCGGCATGAAGCACCGACGTATCAAAACCTTGCTGACTCACGATATCAATCTGTTCGCTTACCATTTGCCACTTGATATTCACCCGGAGGTGGGTAATAACCATCAGCTGGCGCAGTTGTTTGGCTTCAACTCCAGTGACGCATTGCTCGGCATTGAGCCACGCGGTCTAGTGCGTTATACCGAGTTAGCTGATGCCATCACCAGCAAACAGTTAGCCGATCGGATTGCTAGTGCCCTGCAGCGACCGCTGACC
>CAYXGO010000248.1:0-1924 GCA_964464575.1 uncultured Pseudomonas sp.
GGCGGGGTGGCGAAATAGCTGATCACCGTTCGGCTAGAACTATCCACATGGTCAGTTAAAGCGGCATAGGCCTCAAGGTCGGCTAAATCAATGCCGCAGTAACTAAGGCGCGCACAAAAGCGCTCAACCACCGCCTCATCCAGCGGCTCTTTGGTAATAAACTTACCTAAACTCTCGGCCACCCGTTGGCGGTATTCACTTACCGACAGCCCATCACGAGCCACCCCAACAATACGGCTGGCATCGTGCAATAACCCAGCACGGTCCAGTTGGTAGAGTGCTGGCAACAGCTTGCGGCGGGCCAGATCGCCCAAAGTTCCAAACAATATAACGTCACATGGAGCTGCGGTGGTCATGAATTTCCTCATGATTATGTAATTTTCCAACAAATCAGGTAGGATGCTATCAGCGAAATCGATTCAAATCCAATAAATGTAATTAAATTACAAAAACGCTCGGAACATCGTGATGAACCTAATCGATAAAATGCACCGCGACATGGCGCAATTCAGCAAATCGGAACGCAAAGTAGCAGCGGTCATTCTGCACGACCCGAAAGCTGCTATCCATAAGAGCATAGCGGTATTAGCCAAACTCGCCAATGTCAGTGAGCCAACGGTGAATCGTTTTTGTCGGCGCTTGGACACCAAAGGCTACCCCGATTTTAAATTGTTGTTAGCCCAAAGCCTCGCCAAAGGCACGCCATTTGTGAACCGTCACGTCGAGCAAAGCGACAGTACCGCCGAGTTCGCCAGCAAAATTTTCGAATCCACCATGGCGGCGTTAAATATTACCCGCAAGCACATTGATCTGAACGCCCTTGAACAAGCCATTGATGCCCTTAGCCAAGCACCAAAAATTTCGTTCTTCGGCTTTGGTGCCTCAGCCTCAGTGGCGCACGACGCGCAAAATAAATTCTTACGCTTCGACACCCCAGTGTTCTTTTCTGACGACTTATTGATGCAACGCATGACGGTCACCAACGCCCGCAAAGGTGACGTGGTGGTTTGTATCAGTCACACTGGGCGCACCAAAGCCTTGTGCGAAATTGCTGGTATCGCCCGGCAAACCCAAGCCACAGTACTCGGTATTACCGCCGCCGATAGCCCACTGGCGCGCGAATGTAACATCGTGCTATCCACCCAAGTTCCCGAAGACACCGACGTATACATGCCAATGGCCTCGCGCATCGCCCAGTTAGTGCTGATTGACGTACTGATCACCGGCTACACCCTGCGCAGCGGCCCTGACTTCCGCGACCGCCTGCGGCTGGTAAAAGAAAGCCTACGTGACTCACGCTTCAGCCGCGAAGACACTCCTCAAAACCTCACCGATAGCGACTAAAATGTAATTATTTTACATTTTTACACCAAAAAACTTGATCATTTGCCGCCAAAGTGTAATTTAATTACACAATGACGTTCTAATAGGCGCGCAAAAAGCGCCAGCAACAGCAAGTAAGAGGTGTCACATGACTATTCGAGTCGCAATTAATGGCTTCGGCCGTATCGGCAAAAACATCGTTCGCGCGTGGATTGAGCGCCAGCTCGACCAAGATATCAGCATCGTCGCCATTAACGATCTCGGCGACCCAGCCATTCACGCCCACCTACTCAAATTCGACTCGGTGCACGGCATCTTCCCCGCCACCATAACTGCTAAGGGGCAGGCACTTAACATCAATCACCACGAAATTCAGATGTTTAGCGAACGCAACCCGGAGCAATTACCCTGGGCCGACCTCAATATCGACCTGGTGATGGAATGTACCGGGCTGTTCACCGAGCGCGACAAGGCCGCCGCCCATCTGCGCGCCGGCGCCAAGAAGGTGTTGATCTCGGCCCCAGCTAGCGGTGCCGATGCCACTATCGTGTACGGCGTTAACCACCACACTCTCGACAGCAACATGAGCATTGTTTCGAAC
>CAYXGO010000249.1:0-1913 GCA_964464575.1 uncultured Pseudomonas sp.
CGATGACACCATGTACTATGCCAGCTTCAGCAACGGCTTTAAGTCAGGTGGTGTCGACATGCGTGCCGACGTGTCATTGAACCCGAATGCCTCAAACCCATATGACCCAGAAGAAGTCGACACCCTTGAATTCGGCGTTAAAACTGAGCTGTTAGATGGTCGTATGCGCTTGAATGCAGCAGTATTCAGCTCTGACTACACTGACATGCAAGTCACCGTGCAACGCGCAGTGCCAGCTGGTGTGGCCTCACAAGTCCTGAACGCGGCTGAAGCAACCGTACGTGGCTTTGAAATTGAAGCACAAGCGGCATTGACCGATAGTTTAAATGTCACTGCCAGCATCGGTAACATCAACGCTGATTTTGACCAAGTGGTATTCTTTGATCCGGTCACTCAGCAAAACACCGATGTATCGAATATCTGGTCGTTTGCCAACACCCCAGAATGGTCTACGAACCTTGGCTTTAATCAAACCTTTATGACCGACTTCGGCCAAGTGGTTTGGTCAGGCAACATGGCCTATCGCAGTGAAACGCAGATCTTCGAAGTACCGTCAATGCTGGATATGGGTGGCTACAGCGTGATCAACACTAGCGTGACCTGGTACTCCGATGATGGTAAATGGAATGTTGGTTTACACGCCAAAAACCTCGGCGATAAAGTCTACCGCTTAGCCGGTTACAACTTCGCTGCGGCGCGCGATGCCAGTGGTAATATCACTGCACCGGGCTTAGGCGGTGAAGACACTATCGTGGGTTACTATGGCGACCCACGGACTATCTCCCTGTCGGTGGGGTATCGTTTCTAAACCTCACCCAGTGCCTACCGACAACGGTGTCGGTAGGCGCTGACTTTTTACTCTGGACGCGTTAGCATGACCCCATCTTCCCCTCAGTTCATGCAAGAGACTATGGCGCGCGCAATTATTGCTGATGATCATCCGCTGTTTCGAGCTGCCCTCAAGCAGGCTTTGCAACAAACCTTGTCCACCGATATCAAAGAGGCGGCTAGTTTTGAGCAATTACTGGAGCTGCTGCAGCATGAACCGCATATTGAACTGGTCTTGCTGGATTTATCTATGCCGGGCAATAAAGGCCTAGCGGGCTTAACCTCGTTACGCAGTCGTTACCCCGATATCTTAGTGGTGATTGTGTCGGCCAATGAACAGGTCAGTGTGATTCAACAGGCCATGGCTTATGGCGCCAGTGCTTACATTCCTAAATCAATGCCACTGGCCGAACTACAACGCGCCGTGCATGTGGTGCTCGCTGGCGATACCTGGCTGCCTGAGCACTTGCTCGATACCATCAATCAATTGCCAGCAAACCCCGCCCAGGCTTTTGCCAGCCGCCTCGAGCAACTGACGCCGCAGCAATATCGGGTATTAGAATGTTTGGCCGATGGTCTGCTGAATAAGCAAATTGCCTACGAATTGAATGTGCAGGAAACCACTATCAAGCAGCACGTCTCAGCGATTTTGCGCAAACTTGATGTGCTCAACCGCACTCAGGCAGGGGTATTGTTCAAACAAATGCTCAGCGCGGGCAACGAGACTAACGCAGCAGACGTTTAAGTGAGCGTTTCAGCGCCGCAGTTTTCAGTGGCTTGGGCATAAATAACGCTTGTTCGGCAATGGCTTGCTCGCGTAATTGTTCGTCGGGGTCAGCTGAATTGATGATTGCTGGCAGCATCAACCCACAGCGCTGGCGCAGTGCTTTGAGCACTTCAATACCGGTATCACCGCCATCGAGATGGTAATCCAAGATCACCAAGTCGGGGCAAGCCGCGATGGCATCAGGTAAATGCTCGCGGCCGGTGGCGCTGAATACCTCGGCACCCCAATCGGTTAGCAACTGCGCTACCGCAGCCAATAAGCGACTATCGTTGTCGACTACCCACAACCGTTTACCCTG
>CAYXGO010000250.1:0-1907 GCA_964464575.1 uncultured Pseudomonas sp.
TTGGCTAAGAAGAAATCCTGTTGGCCGAGTTCGGCGACCTGCTGCCGATACTGCTGGTACAACCGCTTATGCCCATGCACTAAGCGACTGTCGAAAAAGATCTGGCAATACATCAGTGCTTTTGGGGTCGGCTCACGGGTCCATTGGCTGAAGCGTTCCAGCCAACCACTTAAGGTGCGGCGGCAATCGGCGTTACTAGCCATGATATTGCCGGGGCATAACGGAATACCACACTGGTGCAAGCCATCACAAACATACTCACCGAGCCCAGCGAACCAAGCTAATTGGGCTTCGTTCAAGCCATCACTCAGTAACAAGCCATTGTCTTGGTCGGAACTTAAGGTTTGGTCTTCGCGCCCTTGCGAGCCAAATGCCAGCCAGCCATAAGCTGCTGGAGCCACACCATGCTCGCGCTCATAAAAATGAATGAGGCGCTTGGTCATCGCGTCGGTTAGGGTGGCCAATAGCCGGCCAACCATTGGGGTATCACTGACCCGCGCCGCAAAGCTCTGCATATAGGCCGGAATTTCTGTTGCCTGCGCCACCAGCTCGGCCAGGTCACCGGCTTTATTAATGGCACTAATCAGCATCACTGGTTCACTGCGCTGTTGTCGCATCAAATCGGTATTGGTGATCATACCCAGCGGCTGCTCGTTGTCATCGAGCACCGGTACATGGTGAATATTGTGCTGGGTCATCACCGCCAGCACATCCATCAGGCTCTGGCGACCATACACCGCGGCCGGCGCTTGAGTCATCACGGCATTGACTTGTAGCTCACTACTCAAGCCTTGAGCAACCACTCGATTGCGCAGGTCACGGTCGGTCAGAATTCCCACCAAGGTATAAGGGGCAGGTTCTTTAGCGGCATCATGATCAACAATCATCACCGATGACACCCGTTCGTCGCGCATGCGTTCCGCGGCGGCACGAATAGAGGTATGACTGGGTAACATCACCGGCTGCCGTTGCAGCACCTCGGCCACCGTGCGTTGCAACGAGCTATCGGTGGCAGCTTGCCAAGTTGATTGTGGACGGCCCACTGCCCGCCCACCTTGCTCTTCCAACAAGCGCTGGCCGTGAGCGCGAATAAAGTAGCGCTCAAACTCTTGCTGCTGTTGCCGTAGCTGGTTAAAAACCGCAGCTGGCACAATATAGACAATGCCGTCTTCGACTAATTGCAGCTTATTAATCACCGCACGGCCGCTGAGCAATGATGGATAGCCAAACAAGTCATGTTGTTCGAGGCGCTCAATCACATGGCCATCGGGCGCCAGCAAATCAAAGGCTCCAGAGCGCACGATATACAGCGCCGGACTATGCTGGGCAAATAACTGGTCAATGGTGTGCTGATTCACGTAAAAGCCCAGCATCTGCCGACTGACGCCAGCGAGTTGCTCAGCGTCTAACTCATCAAACGGCGGACAATCCTGCAAAAACCGTTTCAGTTCAGCAAAATCTGGCTGCATAGGCGCTCCTTAAACGAAAAAGGGGCAGGCAGTTAAGCTTAACTGCCTGCCCCTTTAGATATACCACGGTTAGTGGTGGCTAGCACCACCGGCACCACGTGGGTAACGAATGGATTCGACTAAGTCTTGGGTCGCTTGTGGAGCGTCGCCAGTGGCTTTGTGTACCACATAGGCCACCACAAAGTTCAGCAACATACCGACGGTACCGATACCCTCAGGCGAGATCTTAAGCAGCCAGTTGTCCGGAGTATTGAGCTCTGGGCTGACAAACTTGAAGAAAATAATGTAGCCCAAGGTAAACACGATACCCACCAACATGCCGGCAATGGCCCCCGTACTATTCATGCGCTTGTAGAAAATACCCATGATAATTGCTGGGAAGAAGCTGGCCGCCGCCAAGCCGAACGCGAAGGCGACCACCTGCGCCACAAAGCCGGG
>CAYXGO010000251.1:0-1905 GCA_964464575.1 uncultured Pseudomonas sp.
TTGGCAAATTTTCATGACCGATTTTAATCAGCAACAGTCCTAGCGACTGTTGCTGATGCTATCGTTAAGGGCGGCGTACACTGACAAATTCTGGATACGCTTCTAAGCCACATTCGCTGACATCGGCGCCAACGTACTCGGCTTCGGCATGAATTCGTAAGCCCATAGTGCGTTTTAACAGCCACCAGATCACTGCGCTGACGGTGAAACTCCAAGCGGCCAACACTCCAATTCCGATTAATTGTGCCAGTAACTGTGCTTGAGGATCACTCCACACCACGGCCAATAGACCATAAATACCGACCACGCCATGCACCGAAATAGCACCCACCGGATCATCGATCCGAAGCCGCTCTAACACATAGATGCTGATAATCACTAACATGCCAGCACCGGCGCCAATGGCACTGGCGAGGTAGGGCGAGGGGGTGACTGGAGCCGCTGTGATGGCCACTAATCCGGCTAAGGCACCGTTTAAAATCATGGTCAGATCGGCTTTACCCCAACGCCACTGCGTCACCACATAGGCGGCAATGGCACCGGTAGCCGCGGCGGCATTGGTGTTAACAAAGGCCGCGGCCACGGCGTTAGTATTTTCTATACCTGTCAGTTGTAGTTGCGAGCCGGCGTTGAAGCCAAACCAACCAAACCACAAAATAAAGGTACCTAAGCTAGCCAAGGGCATATTGGCACCAGGAATAGGGTAAATGGCCCCGCTATGACCGTACTTTCCTTTGCGTGGCCCTAGCAGTAACACCCCTGCGAGTGCTGCTGCAGCGCCGACCAGATGCACAATACCTGAGCCGGCAAAGTCACGGAAACCGGCTTCAGCAAGAAAGCCTCCGCCCCAACTCCATGAACCTTGGAATGGATAAATAAAGCCACACATGACCACGCAAAAAACCAAGAAGCTCTTGAGTTTCATGCGTTCGGCTACGGCTCCGGAAATGATCGACATGGCGGTGGCGACAAACACTACTTGAAAGAAAAAGTTGGCGGCTGGCGCATGAGAGGGAGTCTGCACGTCACCGTACATTAAGCGATACCCAACCAACAAATAGCAGACGCAGGCAATCGCATAGAGCAGCATGTTTTTGACTAAAATTTCTGCGGTGTTTTTACTGCGCACCAAACCGGCTTCTAGCATCGCAAAGCCAGCTGCCATCCACATCACCAACGCGGCACTAATTAATAAGTAAAAGGTATTGAGCGCATAACTTAAGCTATCTACAGCAGCATGTTCTATTGGCATGATGAGTTCCTCTAAAGCGCGTTGGCGTTGATTTCGCCGGTTCGAATACGAATGGCTTGCAGTAGCGGCAATACAAATACTTTGCCGTCCCCGGTTTGGCCGCTGTGGGCGGATTCTACGATGGCGTCGATGACCGCGTTCAATTGCGGGTCGGTCACAGCAATATCGAGACGCAGCTTGGGCAGCAGGTCAATCCGATATTCGGCACCACGATAGAGTTCGGTATGGCCCTGCTGTCGGCCAAAGCCGCGTACTTCAGTGACCGTCATACCCTGACAGCCGACTGCGGCGAGCGCATCACGCACATCTGTTAGTTTCGAGGGTTTAATAATAGCGATAACCAATTGCATAGTGACTCCTTGCTGGCGAGAGAGTGGGAGACTCTATAACTCGGTAGCAATAACCATGCCAGTTTTTAATGCATTGATTTATATAGAAATAGTTATTTTTATTCAGCGCCCATGTGTCCTAGTGGTGCAATCAAAGCAGTGCCTGCGCTATGTTGGTGCAGCCGCGCAAACGGATCTACCTTATCGCGAAAGCTTCTGGACAAGCACCCGCTCAAGTCGGTAATGTGAGTGCTAATGTCAGGTCAGACGAGGAGACTGTTATGCTGCGCACGAAAGCACTCTGTGGCGTTGTGATAGGTACTA
>CAYXGO010000252.1:0-1850 GCA_964464575.1 uncultured Pseudomonas sp.
GTCAATCCATTCTGTTTTGCGCCACCCATTGCGCCGCATATTGCCGCCGAGCAGGTTGGAAAACCGCTGCAAGCTGCGCCAATTGCTGATGCACTGCAACAACTCCAGCAGCTATCAGCCGACTGGTTAGTCATCGAAGGCGCTGGCGGCTGGTTGTTACCGCTCAATACTGAGCAAACCCTGGCTGATGTGATTGAACAATTACAGCTTCCGGTAGTGCTGGTGGTGGGGCTGAAGTTGGGGTGTTTGAACCATGCGCTGTTGACGGTCGCTGATATTGAGCGTCGCGGTTTGCGCTTAAAAGGCTGGGTTGGCAATCAATTAGCCGCACAGCCAATGCCGTATCAAGCTGAGAATATAGCCTTATTGAAGGCTCGCATAGCAGCTCCATGCTTGGGTGTATTGCCCTACCGCAGTGACTGGCAGCAGGGCATGGCCGCTTACTTAGATATTAACCAATTACTACAGGATTGATTGGCCAAGAGTGGCTGTTTTTGTCCGCCGATAAACACATAGCCATCGCTGTTACCGACCAGCTGCATCTGCTCATCATTGATCGCTAAGGCGGTACCTTCACGTATAGCTAAAATAGGAGTGTCTGGGTGTAATTGCATAAATTCACCGAGGCGTTGATCACGGCTTTCGCCATGAAAACCAGGTGGCTGATAGTCGCTATAGTGTGGGTTTAATTGAAAAGGCACCAGTTCAAGGGCGGTGAAACTGGGTGGCTCAATAATCGGCATATCGTTCGTGGTGCGAATACTCAAGCCAGCAATATTAGCGCCAGCGCTCCAACCTGCATACGGAATTCCGCGCGCTACAGCGGCGCGGATCGGTTCCAACAGCTGTTGTTGATAGAGTTGCTGTAACAGTCGAAAGGTGTTGCCACCACCCACCGCAATAGCGCGTGCTTGCTGCACTGCCTGCACTGGATCGGCATAGGTGTGAATGCCACGAATGCTGATGCCGAGTGGGGCCAGAGCCGTTGCCACCATGTCGCAATAGGCGTCGTAATCAATACTCACGCCAGCGTAGGGAATAAACAGCACCTCGCCGGCACCAAAATGCGCCTGAAGAAGCGTTAAAGCGGGCTCCAAATAGCCGCTATTACCGGCTCGAGAACTGCTAATCAAGAGTAATTTACGGGTGGTCACTGATAACTATCCTGTGCTGAAGTATTGAGCGGTTACTGAGGCTGATAAACTAACAGATTTTAACGCTTTTTGCAGTGCCAAAGACTTGATTTATGCGGTTATAGTCCGCATCTTATGCAGGGTATCCGTGGTTATCGTTGAGAGGTAGATGTTGTATGTTGCGGGTTGCATTATTTTTAGCCACAAACTTAGCGATCATTTTGGTGTTAAGTATTGTCATGTCGGTGGTGATGCCAGCGCTTGGCGTTGATACCTCCGGTTACATGGGATTATTAATTTTCGCAGCGGTGTTTGGCTTCGGTGGTTCATTTATTTCGTTATTGCTGTCACGTTGGATGGCGAAACGCTCTACTGGCGCGCAAGTGATCACGCGGCCGCGTAACAGCACCGAGGCGTGGCTGCTGAATACCGTTGAACGCCAAGCTCGGCAAGCCGGTATTCCAATGCCTGAAGTCGCGATCTACGACTCGCCAGAGCCGAATGCCTTTGCCACCGGGGCGAGCAAATCAAGCTCGTTGGTGGCGGTATCAACAGGCCTGATGCGCAGCATGAATGAAGACGAAGTGGAAGCCGTGTTAGCCCACGAAGTCAGTCACATTGCCAACGGTGACATGGTGACCTTGACCTTAATTCAAGGAGTGGTGAACACCTTCGTGATATTCTTTGCCCGCGTGATTGCATCGCTGATTGATAACG
>CAYXGO010000253.1:0-1802 GCA_964464575.1 uncultured Pseudomonas sp.
AAAAGCCAGCGGTGGTGAAATAGTAATAGGCAAGGCTCTGCTTTTTTTCATCCCAAAAAATAATCGATTCACCACCATATTCGCCATCATTGAGCGAGTGAACGCTTTTAATTGCGTTACCATTGAGCGCGCGCTGCCAATGCGCACGATCAATTTTAGCTTGGTCACTACCGGGCTCTCTTAAGTCACCGATCCAGTAGGTATCGAGATAGGGTCGAAAAAATTCTAATTGCGGATGCAAATCAGGCTCTTCACCCGCGTTCGCTGTGGGCGCCAGCAGCACGCACAAACTCATCAGTAACCAGGTCATAATACGCATGAATAGATCCTCCTCATGGTGTTCGCTCAGTATCGGAGAAATCTCCGCTAAACGCAAAGTTGTCTATTCGATGGGTTAGCACTTTACATACATGCATGCATGATTATATAAACTGCTGTATAATCATCCACAATCATTAAAAAGAGGTTATTCGTTGTGGTTCGTCGTACCAAAGCCGATGCATTAGCTACTAAAGCAGAATTGCTGGATGCCGCTGAACGCCTGTTCAGTGCGCAGGGCGTTGCCAATACCTCCATGATGCAAGTTGCCGAAGCCGCGGGGGTAACGCGAGGCGCTATCTATCATCATTTTGAGAACAAATTAGATTTGATTGATTCGATGATGGAACGCGTGCGTCTTCCTTTTGATCAAATGATTGAGCAAACCAGTCAGCGCTTAGTAGACAACCCACTAGCGTTATTACGGGCGCGGTTGCTCAATATTGTGCAGCTGTTAGACCGTGATCCGCACACCCAATCGGTACTGACCATTTTGTTCCACAAATGCGAATATGTGGATGATACCTTACCGATTCACTTCCGCCATTTGCGCGCGCGCAACACCTGTATTGATGAATGTACACTGGTGTTACAACAGGCCATTGAACGCGGTCAGTTACCAGCCTCAGCGAACCCAGCACAAATTGTCGTGACCATGGTGGCGATGATTGATGGCATTATCTACAACTGGCTGCTGGACCCAGAGTACTTCAATATCATCGCAGCAGCCGAGCATGCCCTCGATACCTTTATTGCAGGTTTACAGCAGCGTACATCTGCCTAGTAAGGCAAGCGGGTGCCATCCCAATGCCATAAACCGCCGCTTTCGCTGGGCTCAAGGCTATCGATTACCGCGGCAATGCGCTGCGCCGACAACCTGGGTGAATATAATTTATCGGCACTCAAGCGCCCTTGAAATGGCTTGGATAGCTGCGTATCGGTAGTTCCTGGATGAATCGCGGCGATAGTGAGTTGCTTATGACTGCGCGCTAATTCTATGGCGGCAGTCTTCAACAGCATATTTAGTGCCGCTTTGCTGGCTCGGTAGCTATACCACCCGCCTAACTGATTATCAGTAATACTGCCTACTTTGGCACTCAACTGCACCCAAAAACACGATTGTTTGGTCGGCAAATAAGGCTTTAACCATTGCAATAATGCGATCGGTAATACCGCATTCACATAGTAGCTACGCAGCAAATGCTCGGTATCCAGTTCATCAAGACGCTTTTCAGGCATAAAATGATCATCGTAAAGCACCCCAAGAGTGCTAATCACACCGGTGATGTGCTGCTGCGCCAGCTGCTCAGCGAGTGGCTGTAAATACTCAGCTTCGTAGCCGAGTACCTGCAGCCATTGACCGCCACTATTGGCAGGGGCAACCTGACGGCTAATTGCCAGCACCTGCTCACCGCGTTCGACATACTGATTGACTAACGCCTGGCCTAAACCACCACCGGCACCAAAAATGACAATCATCTCTT
>CAYXGO010000254.1:0-1791 GCA_964464575.1 uncultured Pseudomonas sp.
TTTTGGCTTAAGCCAAAACGTGTCTCACAACCGTTGCTGGCAGCTCCGGGTCGCAGTTATTTACACCCAGAGCCATTGGGCGTGGTCCTGATTATTGGTGCTTGGAACTACCCTATTCAATTACTGCTGAGCCCATTGGTTGCCGCTTTAGCGGCCGGCAACTGTGCGGTCGTCAAACCCTCAGAATTAGCGCCAGCCACAGCCGCTGAATTGGCGCGTTTATTACCTGACTACCTTGATTCCGCCGCGGTACAAGTAGTCACCGGCGGTGCCGATGTGGCGCAACAGCTGCTGGCTGAGCGCTTTGACCACATCATGTACACCGGTGGCGGCCGAGTCGGTAAAATTGTCATGAAAGCTGCAGCCGAATATCTCACCCCGGTTACTCTTGAACTGGGTGGTAAAAGTCCTGCGGTCGTGCTGGCGGATGCTGATTTAGCGGTGACTGCGCGGCGTATCGCTTGGGGCAAATGGATCAATGCGGGGCAAACTTGTATTGCACCCGACTATGTTCTGGTTGATGAACGTGTGCATGATGCATTCATTGAGCAACTTCGCAGTGCTATCTCCGAGTTCTATGGTATGGATGCCGAAAATGCTACCGATTATGGCCGCATTGTTAACGTTCAGCACTGCCAGCGTTTAATCGATTACTTAGCTGACGGCACCATCGCCATTGGTGGTCGCGCCGACAAGGCGCTGCGTTATATCGAACCGACCGTGCTCACTAATGTGAGTGCCGACAGTAAGCTGATGCAAGATGAAATCTTTGGCCCGCTGTTACCGATCATCAAAGTACCGCATTTGACGGCCGCAATTGAATTTATTAATAGTCGAGAAAAACCATTAGCGCTTTACGGCTTCAGTAAATCAGCACGGAGTTTGCAGCAATTGACCGAGCAAACTCATGCCGGTAACCAGTGCAACAATGACACCCTGATGTTCATGCTCAATCCAGAACTGCCATTTGGTGGCGTAGGTCCAAGTGGTATGGGTCGCTATCACGGTAAATTTGGCTTTGATACCTTTAGCCATCACAAAGCAGTGATGGTACGGCCGTTTTGGTCCGATCCAAGCTTCCGCTATCCACCCTATACCTCGTTCAAACAGAAGTTACTGCGCTGGTTCTCATAACGTGCCGGAAACCGTTCAGCTGTTGCAGGCTTTTCAGCATGAGTTAATGCAGCACCAACAGCGAGCGGTGCTGCTATGTCCGCATGGTTATCGGCTACCGCTTGATCAGCAAATGCCATTAGTGCTTGATGATCAAGCCGACGACCGCTATGCCATGCATCGTTATCGTGATTATCTTGGCGCCAATAACAGCTTGGTGGTGCTCAATTTCCAACACAGTATTCATGCTGACGCACTCGCTGCGTTAGCCGGCACAGTTGCCGCTGGTGGGCTACTGATCATCAACTTACCGCAGCATGTCAAAGCCTTTACTGAGCGCTTACTAAGGCTCGCCGAGCACTTTACCTTGGTGATTCAAGTTAGCCATGCATCGGCACTCAGACAAGCCTATCAGCGACTATCACAGCGCCCTATTTCAGTGCCGCTCGCGCCGACATTTCCGACCCCAATGCAACGGCAGATTATGACCGCAATGCTCAATCAACCCGAGTGCTTGCATCTGCTTATGGCGGATCGTGGGCGTGGTAAGAGCACCACCCTCGGCGCTGCATTAGCGCAATATTCTGGGCCCGAGCGGTTAATCGTCACCGCACCGAAACGGAGTCAGGTTAATGGCTTACTACAACAAGCCAATGGTCGCGCAGAATTTATCGCTTG
>CAYXGO010000255.1:0-1775 GCA_964464575.1 uncultured Pseudomonas sp.
AAACTCGCCTTCGCCTTTGGAATACCACTCCACCGCTTCATCGGCTTTAGCACCAGCGGCTCGAGTGCGCACGGTCACGGCATCGGCAACAATAAATGCCGAGTAGAAACCAACACCGAACTGGCCAATCAAGCGGCTATCTTGCGCTTGGTCACCGGATAACTGCTTGAAAAAGTCTGCGGTGCCCGACTTAGCAATGGTACCGAGGTTGCTCATCGCTTCATCGCGGGTCATACCAATACCGTTATCACTGATGGTGATCGTACCAGCATCTTTGTCGACGCTAACTCGTACCCGCAATTCCGCATCATCGCTGAGTAGACTTCCATCACTCAAAGCTTTAAAGCGTAACTTGTCAGCTGCGTCCGATGCGTTGGAAACGAGTTCCCGAAGAAAGATTTCTTTATTGGAATAAAGGGAATGAATCATCAGGTGAAGCAACTGCTTCACTTCGGTTTGAAAACCGTGGGTTTCCGCTTGACGGGTTGCCGCCATAGTAATGTCTCCTACCAATGGTTAATGACTACATCAGCAGAGATGGGGCTAAGCGAAGCTATTTCAAGGGCCTTAAGGTAGATTCCTAGTGATCTACCTTAAAAATTTTTGCGCCCACTAAAGGCATGGCCAAGGGTTGCTTGATCGACGTACTCAAGCTCACCACCAACCGGCACACCATGCGCAATGCGCGAGGTGTTAATGCTGTGTTTACGGGCTATATCAGCAATATAATAGGCCGTTGCTTCACCCTCAACAGTAGGGTTAGTGGCCAAAATAATCTCGCTTATGGCTTCATTGGCTAACCGCTTGGCTAGAATATCTAACCCGATATCTTCAGGGCCAATGCCGTCTAGCGGCGACAAATGCCCCATCAAGACAAAGTACATTCCCTGATACTGGCCCGTTTGCTCTATGGCAATCACATCGGCGGGCGTCTCGACAATACATAATAGCCCGCTGTCACTTCGTTTCGGATGCAAACAAATACCGCATACATCCGCTTCAGTCAGGGTGCGACAGCGCTGACAGTGACCGACATGCTCGGTCGCGTAAAGCAAGGCGTGTGCCAAGCGCACGCCACCTTCACGTTGACGCTCGAGGATCTGAAACGCCATGCGTTGGGCTGACTTCGGCCCGACCCCGGGCAATACCCGCAGCGCTTGAATCAACTCTTGAATAGCTGGGCTCAGTTTCATCGGGATTAGAACGGCAACTTCATGCCCGGTGGCAAATTCATGCCGCCGGTAACCGCCGTCATTTTTTCTTTACTAGCCACTTCAACCCGACGCACAGCATCGTTAACCGCTGCGGCTATCAAGTCTTCTAGCATTTCTTGGTCGTCTTCAGTCATCAAGCTTGGATCAATAGCCACCCGGCGTACGTTGTGGTTGCCGAGCATAGTCACCTTCACCATACCTGCGCCGGCCTCACCAACAACTTCTAACGTAGCGATCTCTTGTTGGGCTTTTTGCATGCGCTCTTGCATTTGCTGCGCTTGCTTCATCATTGCGCCCATTCCACCTTTACCAAACATAACAACCTCGTTGATTAATTAAATTCATTCGGTTCGATTATAACGGTTTGACACTATCATCGACCAGTTCAGCAGCAAATGTTTGTGTTAATGCCTGCACCAACGGGTCATCACTGAGCACTTGCCGTGCCCGCGCCAAGCGCCGTTGATCAATCTGTTGTTGCAATTCATGTGGTGTGGCTTGTGCTGATTCAGCCACTACCACAGCAGTGACCTGCAAGTCATAATTATGCTGCAAGCACTG
>CAYXGO010000256.1:0-295 GCA_964464575.1 uncultured Pseudomonas sp.
CAATCCACCTACCAAATTGAGCTAACCTTAGATGCTATTCGTGATGAAGCCGGGCAAACCACCCATTATGTGGCGACCTTTTCTGATATCACTGAGCGTAAAAATGCCGAGCGCGAACTGCGGCGGTTATCCAACACCGACACCCTGACTGGATTGCCGAATCGCTCGTACTTTCAGGTCAGTCATTCCAACTTGGTCCGTAAGCGTATTCAACACGCCATGCTGCTATTTGACCTCGACGACTTTAAAAAAATTAACGACTCCCTCGGCCATGAACTTGGTGACAATCTGCTGT
>CAYXGO010000256.1:305-1747 GCA_964464575.1 uncultured Pseudomonas sp.
GTTGCCGAAGTCGGTCGACCGCAAGATACCTTTTATCGATTGGGTGGTGATGAATTTATTTTATTACTCGAAGATACCGCTGATGTACGCATCATTACTGCAGCTGCCAAACGTATCTTAGAAAATCTGAATCAGCCGTTTCATATCGCCGACAATGATATTGTTGTAAGCAGCTCTATTGGTATTGTGGTCTACCCCAGTGACGGTTTGTCATCGCAAGAACTGCTGCAAAATGCTGATACCGCCATGTATCACGCCAAAAGCCGTGGTGGTAACGGCTATCAATTCTTCAACGATTCGATGAACAAAAACGCCGTACGGCGCCTGCACATCGAAAACCAGCTACGTCATGCCCTGCGCAACAATCATTTACAGGTTCATTATCAACCCAAGGTATCGTTGCGAACCAACAAATTCGTAGGTTTAGAGGCACTGGTGCGACTGGAAATACCGGGCACTGGCATGATCAGTCCAGCTGAATTTATCCCGTTGGCTGAAGAAACCGGATTGATCATCGAAATTGGTGAGCGCGTGTTGCGGCAAACCTGTCGCGATATGCGTGAGTGGGTTGATGCGGGTTTGGTCAAAGGCCGTGTAGCGGTGAATTTATCGGCCAAACAGTTTCTGCTACCTAACCTGACTCAGCGCGTGGTTGAGATCCTTAAAGAGTACAAGTTAGAGGCCAAATACTTGGAGTTAGAAATCACTGAGGGCATGGTGATGGAAGATCCTGAGCGCGCTATCAGCATCATGACAGAGCTGCACGCGTGTGGCATTCATTTGGCCTTAGACGACTTCGGCACCGGTTATTCGTCACTGGCTTATTTGAAGCGCTTCCCTATTCAAACACTGAAAATCGATAAAGCCTTTATCGACGATATTAATGTCGATGAGCGTGACCGAAACATGGTTGCCTCGATTGTTGGTTTAGCCCATAACCTCGGCTTAGATGTGGTGGCAGAAGGGGTGGTCAATCACCAACAATTGAGCACCTTAGCCGCTATGGATTGCGAGTTTGCTCAAGGTTATTTGTTCTCTGAACCACTCGGTCGCGAACAATTCCTCCAACAAATCGCCAAACCCATCACTGCGGTACCAGCACCAGCCGGTACCTTACTCAACTAATACAGTGAACGCTCACCGTGGCTGCCAGTAGACGTGGTCACGCCCGGCAGCTTTCATCACTAATAAGCGTTTGTGGCTAATAAACATCGGTAGGCTAAATGGCCCAAGAGTGAGGCCTAACAAGCCCCAGCGCTTGGCACCCATAGCGTTCTTCAGTGCTAGTACATAAAGTGTCAGCGCAGACAACAAATAACACAGCGCAATAATCACTTGGCAACTCCAATCAGGTCATTAATAAAAGGTCTTATTCTCGGCGGCATATTCTAACAATAATGGCGCTGTGGTGTAACGCTCGCCATGCACTTTTGCATAAGCTT
>CAYXGO010000257.1:0-1714 GCA_964464575.1 uncultured Pseudomonas sp.
GAGTTAAATCACGTGGTGTATTGGATGATTGCCGGTCTTGTTATCTTTTACATCAGTTTCTTTTTCTATATCTGGAAGCGAACCAGTAATTTTAGTGCAGTGCTGGAAACCGCCTTGGCGAAGACCCAGTTACGCTTGAAAAAGATTGAACAACGCGATTATTCCATTGACCAAGAGCCGCCATCACCATTACGTGAGGTCAATGAGTTGGGCGCTAGCCTTGATTCAATGGCGGCGGTACTCAACAACTATGTCCAAACCATTTCAGCCAGTGACAAACGCTTACGTCAGGCACTGCAAACCAGCGGCGACATCGTGATTGAAATGGATAGTCAGGTGCAGGTAGTCTTCGGCACAAAACGACTGATGCATTTGTTAGGCTTTGATAGCGAACATGATTCGGAAGCTCTCGATACCCTGATGAACTTGGTTCATGATGATGATCGGCAAGACACCGAGCAACTCTTGCGCTTAGCGGTTACTGAAGGTGTGCCCTATGATTGTGAGATTCGCATGCGTTGTGCCAATGATAGCTATCTGTGGGTGCAAGCGCGCGGTACCGGTGTTCTCGATGAGCGTTCGCCGCAGCGCCGAGTTGTTGCAACCGTCAGTAACATTGATGCGCGCAAACGTGCTGAGCTGCATTTACAACAGGCAAAAAATGCCGCTGACCAAGCAAACCGTGCTAAGTCACTGTTCCTATCGTCGGTTACCCATGAACTGAAAACACCACTATCGGCGATCATTGGCTTTACTCAAGTGGCCGAGCTAGGCGAGCTATCAGCGTTTCAGCAAACGGCATTAACCCAAATTAAACAGGCCAGTAGTCATCTCCATAATTTAGTCGATGACATTCTCACGCAATCTGAAATTGAGGCGAATGAACTGGCACTGGACATCCAATCGGCCGATATTGCCGAGAGTATTGCTGCGGCCATCGATGTGGTGCAATTGAGTGCTGCGGAGCGTCACGTTAAGTTGCATTATGTGCAGCACCAGGCACCAGCAGTCCTAGCTGATAGTCGGCGCTTACATCAAATCTTAATTAACCTATTGAGTAACGCGATTAAATATAATCGCCAGCAAGGACATGTTTACATTACCTCTGAATATGACCATGACCATGTGTTTATTCATATTCGCGATGAAGGCAAAGGCATCGACCGGGAAAATCTCGAGCGCATTTTTGACCCATTTGTTCGTATTGGCAAAGAAGCGTCATCGATACAAGGCACTGGTATTGGCTTAACCATTAGTCGCGACTTAGCCCAGCGTATGGCCGGACGTATCAGTGTCAGCAGCACCTTAGATAGCGGCAGTATATTTACCATAGCTTTAGTCAGAGCCAAGGATACCTCACTATGAACACCTTAACCGCCCAGCATCCGAGTGCTCGTATTTTAGTGGTTGATGATAACGCCACTAACTTAATGTTGCTGACCGAGGTGCTCCGACTTGCAGGGTTTCAGACGGTCAAGGCCTTTAGCCACCCTGCCGATGTGATCCCGTATATGCGCCACAACCAAATAGACGTGTTGCTGGTC
This sequence comes from uncultured Pseudomonas sp., assembly GCA_964464575.1. Lineage (GTDB taxonomy): Bacteria > Pseudomonadota > Gammaproteobacteria > Enterobacterales > Alteromonadaceae > Pseudidiomarina. Next base: position 1,545 of record CAYXGO010000257.1, read on the forward strand.
GACCAAAGCATGCCTGATATGACCGGCTTAGAATTATATTTACGGATAAAAATCGAGCTTGGTTACAGGCCAATTAGTTTTTTAGTGACCGCCCAAAGTATGGGGGACCTTGCTGAACGGGCAAAATCTATCGGCATGCAAGGCTTTATTAGTAAGCCGTTTAATCTCCG
>CAYXGO010000258.1:0-1710 GCA_964464575.1 uncultured Pseudomonas sp.
CTCAGCCTGCACTACGAGCAGCCGAACTATCACCTTGATTACACGATTTTTTATAACCGTATCAATGATTTCGTCTTCAGTGCCATCAGTGGTGTCAACAGCCTTGATTTAAGCCACGGCGATGAACATGGCGACGAGCATGCTGATGAGCATGGCGGCGAACATGACCATGAAGAAGGTCTGCCGGTATTAATTAATCAGCAGCGTGACGTTGAACTCTTCGGCTATGAGCTAAGCGGTGCCTGGCGTATCAACGAGCGTTGGGAACTAAGTGGTTTTAGCGACTTTATCCGCGCTCGCAGCCTTGATGGTGACGGTAATTTGCCGCGTATTCCGGCGCATCGTTTCGGCACTGATTTACGCTATCTAGCCAGTGATTGGGAAGCCAAACTTGGCTATACCTACTACTTCAAGCACGAGCAATTGGCCGCCAATGAAACCGTGACAGATAGCTTTGCGCTGCTGGATGCACAGCTGAATCTGTTCCCACAAATGCTCAGCGATATGGGTATGAGTGTTTATCTTAAAGCTGAAAACCTCACTAATGAACTCGGTCTGCTGCATACTTCTTTCTTAAAAGAAGATGCACCAATTCGTGGTCGTAACTTCAGTATTGGCCTGCGGGGTGAATTCTAGCGCACTGCACGGGCGCTTTATCGCAGCTTGTCAGCAGCCGCTGCCTGCTTTGTTACACTATGTGTCGATATTCTAATGATGATAGAGGAACACAGCAGGCATGCGTTTCACGCACTATTTGACCGGACTGTTGCTAGGGCTACTGATGGTGCATTCAGCGCACGCTGAATTAACCATCGAACGGATTTTTTCCGCCCCCAACCTCACCACTTCCGCGCCCCAGCAATTACAGTTTTCTCCGGCGGGTACTGTGGTCAGTTATTTGGCCGGTTCAACCGAGCAACCGCAGGTCTATGATCTGTGGCTCTATGATGTGCGCGCCAATCAACACCGCCGCTTAGTCAGTGCCGAGCAACTGGTCGCCAACCCGGCGCGGCTATCCGCTGAAGAACAAGCCCGTCGTGAACGCCTGCGCATCCGCGCCAGCGGTATTGTCGACTACAGCTGGTCACCCAGCGGTGATGCCATTTTATTTCCGCTTAATGGTCAATTATTTCTCTATCAATTAAGCGATAACAGCGTCAAACAACTGACCGTAGCTACTATGAGTGCTACTGATGCGCGTTTTTCCCCTCAAGGAACCTACGTCAGCTTTGTGCATGACCATAATTTGTGGGTGATTGAACGCGCTAGCGGCAGTGTGCGCGCACTCACCCGCGATGGTACCGCCAACGTCAATTATGCCACCGCAGAATTTATCGCCCAGGAAGAAATGCAGCGTATGAGTGGCTACTGGTGGAGCCCCGATGAGCAACACATTGCACTGACCAAAGTCGACCTCAACCCAGTGGCGGTGATGTCTCGTACCGATATTCATGCTGATCGTACCGAAGTGGTGCAACAACGCTATCCGGCAGCTGGTGCTGCTAACGCTGTGGTCGATTTAGGCATTTTAAGCCTCGACAACAATAGCCCGAACAGCAGCATTCGTTGGTTACAATTACCCACCCAACACGGCAATGGCTATTTAGCCCGGGTGAATTGGGTGACCGATAGCAGCCGCTTGAGTTACCAATGGCAAAACCGTAGTCAAAGCGAGCTGACGCTTTACCTGCACGCCATCAATGCACAACG
>CAYXGO010000259.1:0-918 GCA_964464575.1 uncultured Pseudomonas sp.
GAATAAGGATTGGGGAAGCCTCATGAAAAAACTTTTGCTAGTAACAGCAATCAGCAGCGCGCTCTTAGTGGGCTGCGGTGGCAGTGGTGACGATGCGCCAGTCACCGAAGTGCAAACCCAAGTAAACGCTACGCGGGTACTATTTGATCCATCAGCCGGTGCGGTGCCAGTGCCGTCAAACATTCTGTTGGGTGGCACTGTCGATGGCACCCTGAACATTCCGGTGGCCAACCCGAATGATAATACCAACCCACAAGTGGCTATTAACGGCCTTGACGGTTGGGGTACGCATTCGACCTTGACCTTCAACTTCTCGTTGCCTGTTGATGCAAGCGGCAATCAAGTCACCGTGACTTCGGCTTCGTTAGAAGCTCAAGGTTCAATTCGCGTATTTGAAACTATCATGGGTGGCTCAGCAGTCAGCCCAGCTTGTGCGTCAGCTAGCCCAGCGGCTACCTGTGCGGTGGTCGGCGAACTTGTTCATGGCACTGACTTTATTGTCCGTGCAACCAGCGGTAGCGGCGTCGCCGTCATTCCATTGAAACCTTGGAAAGCCAAAACAGGTTACGTAGCGGTGTTGACCGATAATATTCGTGATACCTTAGGCCGCAATGTGCTGCCATCGCAGACTTACGGTTTGATGAAACGTGACCCAGCGACCTTCCCAATTTCTGCCGATGCTTCAGCATTAGGTTTGCAGAGCTTGATCAACTCGCATGAAAACGCGTTACAAGCGTTCGGTATCAACAAAGACCGTATCATTTACACCTCAAGCTTTACCACGCAGTCAGTGGAAGATGTGTTCCAAGCCATTAAAGGCTTGATGGTGCAGCAGTTCAGCAGCAGCGGTACGCCAGCGTTAGGGGCCCAAGCTACTGGCTTGACCGTCGCCGATGTGTTGGTCAATGCCGGCCAGTT
>CAYXGO010000259.1:928-1699 GCA_964464575.1 uncultured Pseudomonas sp.
GCGCCTATTAACGGTCGTTGGACTGCGGCCTGTGACAGCCCAGCCTCTATTTTAGGTGCTATTGCGGCCGGCGCGCTCAACCCAGCAACAGCGGGTATTGATCCAGCGGCATTGACCAATCCAGCGCTGTTGTTACCACCGAACAACTGTTACGACTTCCCTGGTATCGACAACGAGCGTCACTTAACCAAGTACAACCCAATCCCAGCTGTGGTAACCCAAGCCAACGTACCGGTGATCATGTCGGTACCGAATGAAGCTGCGGTGAACCAAGTGCGTGCAATTCAAGGTTTAGCACCAATTACTATGCCTGCGAACGGTTGGCCAGTGGTGATCTTCCAACACGGTATCACTGGTAACAAAACCAACGCGCTTGGCATTGCTGGTAGCTTGTCGGTTGCTGGTTTCGCAGTTGTAGCTATGGATCATCCATTGCATGGTGACCGTGGTTTTGGCGCAATTAACGCCTCAACCGGTAGTGCCACAGCCTACATGAACTTAGGTAGCTTGCTGACCGCACGGGACAACATTCGTCAGTCGATTTCTGACATGTTGGGCTTGCGTTTAAGCTTAAATGCCGCCCAAGGTGCACCAATTGATGGTACGCGTGTGTACTTTGTTGGTCACTCATTAGGTGCTATCGCTGGTACGCCGTTCACTGCCATGGCGAACTCGCCGATGAGTGGTGCACTAGCACCGGCATCTGGTTTGTTTAACGTGCGTGCCAGCACCTTAATGGCGCCGGGTCAGAGTATTGCCAACTTTTTGTTA
>CAYXGO010000260.1:0-1689 GCA_964464575.1 uncultured Pseudomonas sp.
ATAAATTATTGCTTGAAGCCTTTGGCGGCGGTTTTGCCTGGGGTTCGGCGTTTATTGAATATTAAGCAAGGATTCATTCATGCAAGCTTATGTATTTCCTGGCCAAGGCTCACAGACGGTCGGAATGTTGGCCGATGTAGCAGCCGCTTATCCGCTGGTTACTGAAACCTTCGCCGAAGCGAACGCGGTGTTAGGCTATGATTTGTGGCAGTTGGTGCAACACGGCCCGGCGGAACAACTTAATGACACGCAGCGCACCCAGCCGGCGTTGCTAACGGCGAGTGTGGCCCTGTATCGGGTGTTGCAGCAAGCCGGCGTGCCTGCGCCGCAGTATTTTGCTGGGCACAGCTTAGGTGAGTACTCAGCGCTGGTTTGCGCAGGCGTATTATCGTTGCGTGATGCAGTGGCGCTGGTAGCCGCCCGTGGTGAGTTTATGCAACAAGCGGTGCCAGCTGGCATAGGCGCAATGGCTGCGATCATTGGCTTGGCCGATGATGAAGTGGTCGCTGCCTGTGCTGAAGCTGCCGCTGATGAGGTGGTGGCGGCGGTCAATTTCAATTCGCCTGGGCAAGTGGTGATTGCTGGCCACAGCGCTGCTGTAGCGCGCGCTGGTGAGGCCTGTAAGGCACGCGGAGCGAAACGTGCGTTACCATTGCCAGTCAGTGTTCCATCGCATTGTGCGTTGATGCGCCCAGCTGCTGAGCAACTCGCTGCGCGGTTAGCGCAGCTGCACTTGCAAGCCCCGAGTATTCCAGTGATTAACAATGTCGATGTCAGCGCCGAGCAGACACCTGACGCTATTCGTGATGCCTTGGTGCGGCAGCTGTATTCACCGGTACGCTGGACCGAGACAGTAGCATTTTTAGCTGCGCAAGGGGTCACAGAATTGGTTGAAATTGGTCCAGGTAAAGTATTAACTGGGCTAAATAAACGTATTGTTGACGGCATACAAGCCGATGCTTGTAATACCGTTGAAACACTTCAAGCAAGGATTCAAGCATGACAACATCTATGCAGGGCCAAGTGGCCTTAGTCACCGGCGCTACTCGCGGCATTGGTAAAGCCATTGCACTGCAACTGGTCGCGCAAGGGGTTAAAGTGATTGGTACCGCGACCACCGATAGCGGTGCGGCGAGTATTTCAGATTATTTGGGCGACCATGGCGAAGGGCTGAGCTTGAATGTCGCCGACGAAGCCAATATTCAGGCGGTTCTTGCGCACATCGATAGCCACTATGGTCAGCTCGATATTTTGGTAAATAACGCCGGTATTACTCGCGATAATCTGCTTATGCGCATGAAAGACGATGAGTGGGATAGTGTGCTTGATACTAATTTGAAATCAGTATTTCGCCTTTGTAAGGGCGTGATGCGCGGTATGATGAAGCGCCGCAGTGGCCGCATTATCAATATTTCCTCAGTCGTCGGCACCACCGGTAATCCGGGCCAAACTAACTATTGTGCCGCTAAAGCGGGCTTGGTTGGCTTTACCAAAGCCTTAGCCAAAGAAATTGCGGCACGCGGTATTACCGTCAATTGCGTGGCGCCAGGCTTTATTGATACCGATATGACCAAATCGTTAACAGACGACCAAAAGCAGGCTATATTTAGCAATATTCCGGCAGCGCGCTTAGGTCAGCCAGAAGAAATTGCGGCTGCGGTGGTGTTTTTAGCATCGCCCGGTGCCGCT
>CAYXGO010000261.1:0-1654 GCA_964464575.1 uncultured Pseudomonas sp.
CTTGATCAGCAACTTACCGCTGTGCGGGCATGCATCGGCTCATGGCTGGTAGTGAGTAAGGTTAGTTTTCCATTAATGACGCTATTTGGCTTAATGCTGACCATTCTATTTATTAGCGCGTTACCATTAATGTTGGGTTTACTGTTTACTGTGCCAATGCTGTTCAATCTGACTGGAGTGGTCTACGATCAACTAATCGGGCCCAAAACTGGGCCAGCCTTAGCGGTCGTGGAGGATGATCATGTTGCATAAACTTGGTTGGTTGTTAGCCGCTGTGGCTGTAGCAGTAGCGATTTATCTACCGCGTTATTGGCTACAACACCAGCCAGAGCAACTCGATGACAATGATTATGAGCAATTGATTGAGCAACAGCGCCAGGTAAAAATTTATACCGAAGTACCAGACTTTAATGAATTCAACGATGTACGGGATAAAAAGCAGGCATTTTTTCAGTTTTTAGCGCCGCTGGTGCAAGCGGAAAACCTGTTGATTGAAGAGCAACGCGCCAATCTTCAGGTGTTGTACCGTCGTTGGCAGCAGGATGCCAGCAGTCTGTCGAGTGATGATTTGGAACTGCTCGAGCAATTAGCCGTTGAGTATCGTACTGATTTTGATGTCAGTGCCACCAGCATTATGTTTGAGGTGCTGCTGCGCCGTATTGATGTGGTGCCAGAAACACTGGTGTTGGTGCAAGCGGCCAACGAATCAGGCTGGGGTACCTCACGTTTTGCCCGCGATGGCTTAAACTTTTTTGGCCAATGGTGCTTCAGCGACGGCTGCGGGATGGTGCCGGAGAATCGTGTTGAGGGCATGAATCATGAAGTGCGCAAATTCAAATCGGTGAATGCATCGATTCGCAGTTATTTACGCAATATTAATACCCATGCAGCGTACCTCGACCTGCGCATTTTGCGCGAGCAACGCCGCGCCGAAGGCATGGATATTCGTGCGCTTGACCTGACGCCTGGGTTATTAAGTTATTCCGAGCGAGGCGAGGAGTATATCGATGAGCTCAACGCCATGATTCGTGTGAATCGTCCGATCATTGTTGAGCTCATCGAAGCAGACAAACCAGCTAGCTTAGATCCACCACCTCAATAGCCGCGACCTCATCGTCGCTATCACGATAATTCAAAAATTCGCTTGGGGTGCTATGGTCAAAGGCTGTATCACCATCAGCGTTGGCATGGCCATCCGCGCGCAAGCCTTTGAAGTCAAATAACGCGTTATCGGCCAAATGTGATGGAACGACGTTTTGTAGGGCACTCGCCATGCTTTCAATGCGACCCGGAAATTTCTTATCCCATTGCTGCAATAGTTCTTTAATTACCTTGCGTTGTAGGTTTTCTTGCGAGCCGCAAAGATTACACGGAATAATGGGACACTGCTGTGCAGCAGCATATCGAGCAATATCTTTTTCGCGCGCGTAGGCGAGTGGCCGGATCACCACATGCTGGCCATTATCGCTGACTAATTTGGGCGGCATAGCTTTCATTTTGCCACCGTAGAACATGTTGAGCATCAGTGTTTCAAGCATGTCATCACGGTGGTGACCTAAAGCAATTTTAGTGGCACCTAGCTCGGTGGCAACGCGATATAAAATGCCGCGCCGTAGGCGTGAACACAAAGCACCGGTGGTTTTGCCTTCAGGAA
>CAYXGO010000262.1:0-1646 GCA_964464575.1 uncultured Pseudomonas sp.
AGCCGGACTCGACTATGCGCCTGTGCCTCCCCGGTACCGCGCACCTTATTTCTCTCACATCATGGGTGGCTATGCTGCGGGTTATTACTCGTAGATCTGGAGTGAGGTACTGGATGCCGATGCAGTGCAGTGGTTTGTTGAAAACGGTGGGATTTTGCGCGCTAACGGCGATCACTTCCGCAATACCTTGTTGGCATTGGGTGGCAGTGAAGACGCGATGACTATCTACCGGAATTTTGCCGGTCGTGAGCCGGACATGAGCCATATGCTGCGTCGGCGCGGACTGTTGAATGAGTAAATCTTTCAGAGTACCCAACACGCTGGTGCTGTTGTTTATTATGCAGGTTGCGGCGCTGGTCGTGACCTGGATACTGCCAGCCGGCGAGTTTGATACGCGCACCAATGATATTGGCCGTGAACTTGTGATTCCCGGCACGTTTCAATTGCTGGAAGAGTCACCAACACTCACGCCGTTGACTATTTTGACAGCGATCCCCCGCGGCCTTGCTGATGCACAGGACATCATCTTTTTTGTGTTGCTGGTGGGAGGGGTGTTATCAATTATCCGCCATACCGGCGCTATCGAAGCTTTGCTGGGTCGTGTATTACAACGTTTCAGCACGCGAATGGCGCTACTGATATTTTTCCCGATGTTTGCGTTTGCACTGGGAGCCAGTACCTTCGGGATGGCTGTTGAATTTATCACGCTGGTTGGATTATTGATCAGTTTTTGTCTGGCTCTGCGTCTGGATAAAATGACTGCGGTCGCCGTGTTGGTGGTGGGTTATGGAATTGGTTATGGCGCTGCGGCCATGAATCCGTTTACCGTGATGGTAGCGCAGGACGTTGCCGAGTTGCAGCCCGGTTCGGGTATCTGGCTTCGGTTATTGATCTTTTTGCCTTTACTACTGCTCGGGTTTCACCATGTGTACCGTTACGCGAAGCTGATAAAGGCCGAGCCAAACCGCAGCCTGGTTGCTGATCTGGATGTTTCAGGCATTGAAGTGCAGGCAGATGGATTCCCTGAGATGACACACACCCGGTTGATGGTGTTGTTGGCTATGGTATTCACGTTGGTTATGCTGGTGTTTGGCGTGATGGTGTTGCGGTGGTATCTGATTGAATTAAGCGCACTGTTTCTGGCACTGGGTCTGGCCGTAGTACTGATTGCCCGTCTTGGTGCCGATGAGTCAGCAGTCGCCTTTGCCAAAGGGGCGGCGGACCTGGTTTATACGGCTATGTTGATTGGTTTTGCCCGCGCGATAGCGCTGATTCTTGAGGACGGTGAAGTGCTTTACACCATCGTGCATGGGCTGTCCGTGCCGCTCAGTATGGTGGGTGCAGAATTGTCAGTGCTGGGCATGTTGCTGATGCAATGTTTGATGAACTTTTTTATTCCCTCGGGTAGCGGGCAGGCTTATGTCACCATGCCATTGATGGCGCCTATGGCGGATATTCTGGGAATCAGCCGACAGACTGCCGTATTGGCTTACCAGTTCGGTGATGGTTTCACTAATATGGTAGTGCCGACCAACCCCGTTCTTATGGGTATATTAGGTGTGGCAGGTGTACCTTATGACAAATGGCTGAAGTTTATCTGGCCATTGATGCTAAAAATTCTATTGGCGTGTTCTGCCATTTTGTTA
>CAYXGO010000263.1:0-1645 GCA_964464575.1 uncultured Pseudomonas sp.
GCGACCGGCGCTTGCTTTTAGAAGAAGGGGTGCACATTTTTGACGACACCACCCAAGCACTGCAAACCCAGCAACAGATCCTCTTTAGCTCGTTAGAAAATCTGGCCCAAGGTATCTCGGTGGTCGATGCTGAACTGCGCTTAGTAGCCTGGAACAAACGTTACTTAGATCTGTTCGACTACCCTGAGGGTATGGTCAAACCGGGCCAACCTATTGCTACCTTAATTCGTTACAACGCCGAGCGCGGCGAATGTGGCCCCGGTGAGGTCGATGAGCTGGTGAATAAACGCTTGAACTATATGCAGATGGGCTCACCGCATCGGTTTATTCGCCGCCGTGGAGACGGCCGAGTGATTGAAATGGTTGGTAACCCATTACCCAATGGGGGTTTCGTCACCAGTTTCACCGATATTACCGAACACGTGGAAACCCAACAGGCCCTGCAAGATGCCAATATTGACTTAGAGCAACGCATCAATGTGCGGCAGCGCAAAATTCGTGAAATCAACAACGAGTTGACTGAAGAAATTGAGCGGCGCCGCAAAGTTGAGGTGGAACTGAAACAAGCCAAGCAAATTGCTGACGAGGCCAATGCCTCAAAAACCCGCTTTTTAGCGCTGGCGAGTCACGATATCTTACAGCCGCTGAATGCCGCCCGGTTGTATTTATCGGCGGTGGACGATACCCAAATCGGCCCTAATAATCAGCAACTACTGAGCAAACTGGATACCGCGCTGGCATCTACCGAACACCTATTATCAACGCTGTTGCAAATCGCTAAAATGGATCAGGGTGCCCTACAGCCGACCTTCCGTCATGTCGGCCTCCGCTCGGTGCTGCAGCCGTTGCTGCACGAATACGCCATGCTGGCAGACCAACGTGGTATTCAACTCAAAGCGCATATCATTGATGCCGTGGTGTATACCGACCCCACTTACCTGCGCCGTATTGTGCAGAATTTTTTGAGCAACGCGGTAAAGTACAATCGTGACTGCGGCAAAGTGCTGCTCGGGGTGCGCCGCCGTGGTGAGCAATTAGTGATTGCCGTGTGGGATACCGGCCCAGGCATTACCAGCCAACAACGGCATCGTATTTTCGATGCCTTTTACCGGGGCCAAAATACCCGCACCGAAGGCGTTGGTTTAGGCTTGTCGGTGGCTAAACGCATGAGCGAGCAACTACGTTGTGAACTCAAGCTAGTCAGCGAAGAAGGTCGCGGTTGCTGCTTCTCGGTGACCATACCCTTAGGTAACGCAGCGCAAGTTTACGAGCGCCAAGAAGTCACTGATGTTGGCACCCCCACCGAGCAACTCAGTATTGTCTGCGTTGATGACGACCAAGAGAATTTGTCAGCGTTGCGGGCTTTACTGGAAAAATGGGGCTGTCAGGTCGAAACCTTCACCAGCAGCAGTACTGCCCTAGCCTACGCAGCCAGCCATGAGCGCCCAGATGCGCTGCTACTGGATTATCAGCTCAGTGATGATGACTACGACGGCTTAAGCCTAGCAAGCGCGCTACGGCTGCATTGGGGTGATAGTTTAGGGGGTGCCTTAGTCACCGCCATGCGCGATGACCAACTACGCCAACAGGCGCGTGACAAAAACTTGCACTTTTTACAAAAACCAGTGAAACCAGCAGCGCTCAA
>CAYXGO010000264.1:0-378 GCA_964464575.1 uncultured Pseudomonas sp.
CTTTGTGCCAGCTGTCGGTGCCCTCTTTAATCACAAACACACGGTCAGCTTCGTCATGACCGGCAGCAAAAAATTCCCAGCTACCAATTTCATAATCCGGCAGTTGCTGATTCACACGCTGTTGTAATTCTGCCATCGGTAAACGCGGTAGAGTCGAGCTCGGCATGGCCGCCACTTCGGGCAATAGCCAGCTGTCGAGTTCTTTGTTGAACACCAAAATGCTGCCGCTTAAGCAAATCAGCAAAAACGGGATCACCAAGATGATCCCGAGCCAACCATGCCAGCGATGTAAGGTTTTACGATTCACCCTACCCCCTTAAAATTGATAGCGCAGGCTGGCAGAAAAGTTCCGCGGTGCACCGTAATAGCCTTGCGCCC
>CAYXGO010000264.1:388-1593 GCA_964464575.1 uncultured Pseudomonas sp.
CCACAGCAAGCTGTTGAGATAGGTTTTATCCAGCACATTATTAGCGTTCAGCGTCAGCGTCAGTTGCTGGTTGAATTGGTAGCTGGCCATCAGATTTAAGCGGCCATAGGCGCCCTGTTCGGTGATGATCGGCTGTCCAACATTGGCATAACTCGGCCCCACCACCCCTTGCAAGCGGCTAATGCTGTCTTGCCACAAAAAGCTCGCACCCACTTTGAGTGCCGCCAGTTGCTCGAACTGATAGGTTAAGCTGCTACGAAATAAGTTTTCCGGGGTGTAGCTTTCCACCAACTCATCACCGTCAACGTCAAAGCTGGTGGCAGCAATACTACCTTGCAAACCCGCCAACAATTCACCACTCAGTTCAATTTCGAAACCACTACTGCTGACGCCATCAGCCGCTCGATAGACCACCTCTGGCGCATTGGTATTTGGATTGATGACAGTGCCATCACTGACCGCCAAATTACGCTGGGTGATGTCAAAGTAGGCCATAGATAACAGCGCTTTATCGCCCAATAGTGCGGTTTTTAAGCCAATTTCGGCGCTTTCACCGGTCAACGCTGGTAACAGCTCGAAATTCCGGTCACGCAGGTTTTGTGCTTTAAAGGTTTCGGTATACGAAGCATATACCGTGGTGGCATCGCTAAGCGCATGCGTCACACCAAAATAAGGGATAAACTTTTGCTCATCACGGAATCGGTCGACACCATAGCCAATTCCTTCAGCCGTGAACTCATTCCAACGACCACCAACTAACAGCTTGGTATCAGCCCCTAAACTGAAACGCGCCTGGCTATAAAAGGCTTGTTGCTCGGTGTTAATGTCACTGCCGGCCAGCCCATCGGTAAAGGTAGGCAATGGTGTATTACCATCCCAATCCTCCAACCGTGGCATGGCGGGAAAGCCATTACCGGTGGTGAAATCATAGAGCGAGCTATCGATGAAATCTAAGCGCGCATGACTAGCCCCGAAAACCAACTCATGGTCGCCACCAAAGGCGTTAAAACTGCCGCTCAGGTAGAGATCGAAGTTATCTTGCTTATCATCGTAGTCGTATTCGCTCGCATAACCGACTAAACCCAGACCGGTTTGCGGATCCAAACCGGTGGCAGGGTCTGGCAAATAGGTGTAAAACAACTGGCTGTCTTCATCGGTACGGGTGCGCTGATAGGCTGCACGCAGTTTCCAGCGGTCACTGAGCT
>CAYXGO010000265.1:0-1565 GCA_964464575.1 uncultured Pseudomonas sp.
TTTACCCTGAGTGATGCTGAGTTTATTGTGAACCTGCTGAATCAACCTAGTTTCATCATGAACATTGCCGATAAGCAGGTTCGCAGCTTGGCAGATGCCGAGAATTACTTAACTAATGGCCCGCTCGCCAGTTATCAACAGCATGGTTTTGGCTTGTGCCAGGTGGCTCTGAAGCAGTCAGATACACCGATTGGCATGTGCGGCTTGTTAAAGCGACCCGAACTCGCCCATGCTGATATCGGCTATGCCTTACTACCTGAATTTTGTGGCCACGGCTATGCTTTTGAGGCCGCGCAGGCGGTTCTAAAATGCGCTCACAGCGCGCACCAGTTAGCCACCATTTTAGCCATTACCAAACCCAACAATGTCAGCTCAAATAAGCTGTTGGTGAAGCTTGGTTTTCAAGCCCAAGGGCAGCTAGAGATCTATGGCGAACAAAATAATCTCTACCATTATCAGGCACCCACGCCGTAATCTGCTATAACTAAGGTAGTCTTCGTTAGCTGGAGAGAAAGCCGATGAATATCTTACACATTCAAGATTTTCTGCTGTATTGTTTGCTTGTTAATTACGCAGTTTTGTTGATTTGGTGGGTACTTTTGATCGCTGGTGGCGAGCGAATTTATCGCTTACACCGACGCTGGTTTGCTCTTACCAATGAGCAGTTTGCAACCATTCACTACAGTGCGATGGCGTTTTACAAAATTCTAGTGATTGTCTTCAATGCGGTACCTTGGCTGGTGCTTTGGTTGATGTCGAATAACTAAAACCTATTAGAGAGTAGAAACATGCTAAGACACCTGCTGTTAGTCATCACCCTAGTTAGTGCAGCGGCAGCTGCTATGGCGCAGCCAGCAAAGCTCACGCTGTTTGAGCAAGTGCGCATTTTTGATGGTGAGAAACTGACTCTCTCCGAGCCGATGAATGTGCTAGTGCGCGGCAATATTATTGACACCATCAGTGCCAAGCCAATCATCTTAGCCGACGGTGAGCAGGCACAGGTGATTGCTGGCAATGGCCGTACTTTAATGCCTGGGCTGATTGATGCGCATTGGCACGCTATGTTGGCATCGTTGCCGATGCAGGCCCTGCTGGTGGCCGATATTGGTTATATTAACTTGGTTGCTGGACAGCAGGCCGAGCAGACCTTGATGCGCGGCTTTACCAGCGTGCGTGACCTCAGCGGCCCAGCCTTTGGCTTAAAACGCGCTATCGATGATGGGGTGATTAAAGGCCCGCGTATTTGGCCATCGGGAGCGATGATTTCACAAACTGGCGGGCATGGTGATTTTCGTTTTCCTTATGAGGTGCCGGCGCCAAACAATGCTGGCCTGAATCGTGGCGAGGCCACTAATGCCGGGGTGATCGCCGATGGCGTAGATGAAGTGCGTAAACGTGTGCGTGAGCAGCTGATGTTGGGCGCTACACAAATTAAATTGGCCGCCGGTGGTGGGGTGTCATCGATGTATGACCCCATTGACGTAGCCCAATACTCGGAAGAGGAGTTTCGTGCTGCGGTTGAGGCAGCGGAAAATTGGGGCACCTATGTGACCGTTCATGCCTAT
>CAYXGO010000266.1:0-1563 GCA_964464575.1 uncultured Pseudomonas sp.
TCACCTTGATTGCCGCGCTCGCCACCATTCCCTATATCGCCCTGCAGCTGAAAGCGGTGGGCTTAACCTTTGTGGTACTGACCGAAGAAGTCAGCGCCTTTACCGAGTTTTCCATTAATGAACTCATGGCCGCTGCGATTATGGCGGTATTCGCCATGCTGTTTGGCACCCGACATATTGAAGTTACCGAATATCGCAACGGTATGATCCTCGCTATTGCCTTTGAATCTGCCGTGAAACTCTTAGCTCTCGTTGCTGCGGCGATATTCGCCTGGACATTGTTTAGCGAGGTGTCGCCGGTGAGTTTGTTCGAGCGACTCGCCACGCCAAAGACCCCCGCCTGGTCATGGGCGGCATTGAGCGAGTTTGATTTTATTGTGCAAACCTTTATGGCCGCTGGGGTGATCTTATGTTTGCCACGGCAGTTTCATGTCGCGGTGGTGGATAACGTTGATGTGAATCACCTGAAAACCGCGCGCTGGGTTTTTCCACTGTATTTAATCATCACTGCTGCCGCCATTGTGCCGATCGCCCTGACCGGCCAGCTATTTTTTGGCGATAGTATTGGCGGCGATACCTTTGCCCTCGAACTACCGCTGCTGCATGGTCAAACTGCATTGGCACTATTTATTTTTATTGGTGGCTTTTCGGCGGCAACAGCAATGGTCATCATTGCTTCGGTGACCCTCAGTACCATGATCACCAACGACGTGATCATGCCGTTGATTTTACAACGCCGTCGGCGCTTTCCGTTTACCAGCCCATTAGCCAGCGCCGCTGGGTTGGGTCAGCATGCCGAAGTACGTAGCTTTCAAGGCAAGCTGCTGCTGATACGCCGGGTTGCCATTGCGGTGATATTGCTGCTGGCCTATGCCTGCTACTACTTATGGGCAGCCAACACCGGTTTAGTCAGCATTGGCTTGCTGGCGTTCTCGGTGGTACTGCAGTTACTACCCGCTATGATTGGTGGTTTGTACTGGCGCAAAGGCCATGCTCGTGGTGTTTACGTTGGCTTAGGGGTTGGTTTACTGGCATGGCTATTTGCTGTCGCCATACCGATGTACCTACCCCATGAGCTCAGCGATACCAGTATCATTACCCGCGGTACGGTGATTAGCTTACTCTGCAACTTAGCTGGCTATGTGTTGTTTTCACTCATGGCACAGCCGCGCTTGGTCGACCGCATTCAAGCCACCGCCTTTGTCAAACCACGCAGTACCCTCACCGAACACACCGTGGGCCGCCATCATCAAGCGACTCATGGCGATATGCTGCTATTACTGCGCACCTTTGTCGGCGATGACCGTGCGCAGCAATTACTAGCGTTCTTTGCTGAATCAAAAGGCGGCAGCCAGGTCAGCTATGCCAACAAAGAGGATGTCGCCTCACGCGCATTGATTGACTATGTGGAACGTGCTCTGGCTGGGGTATTGGGAGCGGCAACTGCGCGCTCACTGATTGAGGCAGCACTGCGCGACCGGCGCTTGCATTTAGAAGAAGTGGTGCACTTTTTTGACGACACCACCCAAGCACTGCAAACCCAGCAACAGATCCTCTTTAGCT
>CAYXGO010000267.1:0-1559 GCA_964464575.1 uncultured Pseudomonas sp.
GTTTTTCTTGCACTTTAATCCGGATTTCATGATTGATCCGTTAAGCAGCTGCATCAGCGATGAAAATCCGCAGCGCTTTAGTGCTATCAGTTCGCACGATTATTTGATGGAACGCTTACGCGAAATTGGGTTGGTGAAATAATGCCAAGCTGGAGCGGTATGCGGCATTATTGGGTGGTTGCTAGTGCACTGCTGGTAAGCAGCTGCACGAGCCAGCTCGAGCAGCCCTCCCCCTTCCAGCTGACCATTGCCCATGTGAATGACCATCACTCACATTTATTGCCCATGCAGCGTACTCGTATTGCCGTCGGCGCTGAGACTGTGCAGCTCGAAACCGGCGGCTTTGCGCGCGTGGTGACCCAAATCGCGGCTATTCGCCAACGCCATGAGCATGTTCTGGCGTTGCATGCGGGTGATGCAATTACTGGCACCTTGTATTACACCTTGTTCAACGGTGCAGCTGACGCAGCGCTGATGAACCAAGTCTGCTTTGATGCCTTTGCCTTGGGAAATCACGAATTTGATAACGGCGATGCGGGGTTGAAAACCTTTCTTGATTATCTGTCGTTGAGCGATTGTTCGACCGTGGTGCTGGGCGCCAACGTTGAACCTGAAATTGGGGTATCGCCACTCACCCCCAAAACGCGCTGGGACAGCTTTAAGCCATACGCTATTTTTGAATTTAACGGCGAACAAATAGGGCTGATCGGGCTTGATATTGCGGTAAAAACAAAGCAGTCGTCAATGCCTGATGCGACCACGCAGTTTGCTGATGAGTACACCACCGCGCTTTACTATATCAACGAGTTGCAGCGGCTGGGGGTGAATAAAATTGGCCTGCTGACACATATTCAGTACAAAAACGACTTACTGTTGGCAGAGCGCTTACCAGCCATTGATTTTATTGTCGGCGGTGATTCACATACCTTAATGGGTGATTATGCCGTACATGGCTTACCCAGTGTTGGCCCGTATCCTATGCAAGTGACCAACGCCGATGGTGACTTGGTCTGCGTAGCGCATGCGTGGCAGTATAGCCAGGTGGTGGGCGAGTTACAGGTGAGTTTTCACCAAGATCGCGTGCAGTCATGTTCAGGTCAGCCGCATTTACTGGTCGCCGAAGATGCGCCTGAAGCGGTGACTGCCTTACCACACTTCACCGCGGTAGCGCCCGATGCCGATAGTTTAGTGTTGTTGGCACAGTATCAGCAGCAGCTTGACCAACTCACCAGCCAAGTCATTACCAATGTCACCGAACGCATTTGCATGCAACGCTCCGGCGTAGCGAGCAACCCAGATTGTGGCGCCGGGCGGCAATCTGATGCGCACCGACTGGTTGCTGAAGCGTTTTTAGCCAGTGCGCCGCAAGCTGATTTCTCCTTGCAGAACGGCGGTGGCGTGCGCAGTGAAATAGCTGCCGGGCCCATCAGTGTGGGTGATGTTTATCGGCTATTACCGTTTTCCAATACCCTGGTGGAAGTACAAATTACCGGCGCTGAACTGAAAACTGTATTGGAGCAGGCGCTAAGCTATGCCATGTCTACTTCTGGCTCGAACGG
>CAYXGO010000268.1:0-1536 GCA_964464575.1 uncultured Pseudomonas sp.
ACCTGCAAAATGTGCATCAATTGCGGTAAGCGTGAATTACCTATCACAAATCCCATTAAATACACCGCTAGATAGCCGCTACCGCCGGCGCCGCTGGTTAGCGCAAATACCACCACCGCTGATGCTGCTGCCAACAACGGAAAAAAACTAAATTGCACCGTGATTTTGCGCGCCATATAGACAAAACTGCGACCGCCAAACCAGCCAACCACTAAGCCCAGTAGTAACTGTCGTAGCACATCAACACTGATAGCCAGCCAAGAAAACTCTTGCGCTGTAGCAATCATTGCAGTGACCGTCATGGTCAAGATGATTGCCATAGGATCATTGGTGCCCGATTCTATTTCTAAGGTAGCAGCCACCCGCTGCTTAATGCGTAGATTTTGCGATTGGAAGATGCCAAATACCGCGGCAGCATCGGTCGAACTGAGGATAGCACCAATCAATAAAGCAATTGGCCATGGCAAGCCAAATAGCCACACTACAGCAGAGGCTGTTATAGCGCAGGTCAGCGCGACACCAATGGTAGCCAGACTGATGGCTGGCCATAGCGCCACCCGAAAGCGCTCTTTGTGGGTGCGCATACCACCATCGAAGAGGATGATAACAAGTGCTAACGAGCCGATAAAAAAGGCCACAGTGGGGTTATTAAATTGAATGCGTAACAGGCCCTCTTCACCGGCGAGCATGCCAATGACGAGAAAGCTTAATAGCAGCGGTGCACCCAGCCGATTCGATACTGCGGCAGCAAGAATACTGATAAGCAAAAGTGCGCCCATTAACAACATAATGCCGTTGATTTCAGCCACGACTGAACTCCCTTGGTGGTGCGCCCTAATGACCGTATAATACCAGCCAAACCAAAGCTTCGGTAAAACCTTATGAATAAAATTGTACTGGCCACGGGTAATAAGGGCAAAGTCACTGAATTACAGCAGTTATTAGAACCTTTCTCGTGGCAACTTATTGCGCAAACCGAGCTCGCCGTTAGCGACGCTGACGAAACCGGGCTCACCTTTATCGAGAATGCTTTGATCAAGGCACGCCATGCCGCACAACAAACTGGCCTCCCAGCATTAGCGGATGATTCAGGCTTGGCCGTAGCCGCCTTAGGCGGTGAACCTGGTATTTATTCAGCACGTTATGCCGGACCGGGTGCCAATGATAGCGCCAATATCGATAAGCTGCTCAAGCGCATGGCGGCTGTGCCAGCCGGCGAGCGCCAAGCCAGTTTTCATTGTGTACTGGCCTTTATGCGCCATGCCGAAGACCCATGCCCTATCGTTTGTCATGGTCAATGGCACGGCAGCATTGCCGAACAGCCACAGGGTGAGTATGGCTTTGGCTATGATCCGATTTTTTGGGTCGCGGACCACAATTGTACGGCGGCACAACTGCCGCCGCAGCAAAAGCGACTGCTGAGTCATCGTGCTAAAGCGCTCCAACAACTGCTCACACAGTTAACGCAGGACACCTAATGCTGCCACCGCTAGCACTTTATATTCATGTGCCTTGGTGCATACAGAAGTGTCCGTA